>JALWPC010000521.1 GCA_026995265.1 Paracoccaceae bacterium | reverse complement strand
GCGTGGCCCGCTTGGCCTCGCGCTCGGCGGCGCGGGGGTCACTGGCTGGCACGGGCATACCGGCCTCGGCGGCCAGCAGTTTTACCGCGTCCATAAAGCCGAGATTCTCGGTTTCGCGCACAAAGCCGAGCGCGTCGCCTTTGGCGTGACAGCCGAAGCAATAGTAAAAGCCCTTGCGGTCATCCACATGAAAAGACGCGGTTTTTTCCTGGTGGAAGGGGCAGGGGGCCCAGTAATCACCCTTGCCCGCATTGGTTTTGCGCGCATCCCACGTGACCTTGCGCCCGACCACATCGGCGATGGAAAGGCGGCTGCGCAGGTCGTCCAGGAATCCGTCGGGCAGGCTCATTCGTAATGCTCTATGTCTATGGTTTGGCGGGGCAGGCCGTCTAGCCCGTAGGTGCGGATACGCTCAAAACCGTTATCATCAATCGTTACAATCGCGATCCAGTTTTTGCCATAGGTCACGGCTTGGGCGGTCTCGCCATCTGGAAGCGAGGTGAAGGGGGGCAGCTCGGGGCCGGCGGCCGCTGTGGTGCCGCGCGTAAACTGCATGACAATCACAATAACAATGGTTATGAACCCAAGGATAAACACCACGGTCATGGCATTGACCAGCTTGCGCAGGGTGCGCAGGTGCGGTGGGTCTTCATCAGGGGCATTCATGGCCGACTCCGAAATCATTGAGCTTCACCTTGGTGATACATTGCCCAAGCGCCTAGATAAAGCCCTGGCGCAGGCGGTGCCCGAGGGCGTGACGCTTTCGCGCGCTCGCATTCAGGCGCTGATTGTGGCGGGGCAGGTGAGCTGTGAGGGCGAGGTAGTGCGCAATATCAAGGCGGTGCCGGAGGTCGGGCAGGTGTGGGAAGTGGTGCTACCGGTGGCGGTGGAGTTGGAGGCCAAGGCCGAGGATATTCCGATTGAGGTGGTGTTCGAGGATGCGCATCTGATTGTGGTCAACAAGCCTGCGGGCATGGTGGTGCATCCGGCCCCCGGCTCGGAAACCGGCACATTGGTGAATGCTTTGCTGCATCATTGTGGCGATAGCCTTTCAGGCATTGGCGGGCAGAAGCGGCCCGGGATTGTGCACAGAATTGATAAGGATACCAGTGGCTTGCTGGTGGTGGCCAAGTCTGACGTGGCCCACCAGGGGCTGGCGGCGCAGTTTGCGGACCACTCTTTGGAGCGGGCTTATATGGCGCTTTGTTGGGGCGTGCCAAGCGCGGGCGACCCGCGCCTGAAGGGCATTAACGGGGTGCGCTTCGAGCCGGGGAATGTGGTGCGGATTTCCGGCAACATTGCGCGACACCGCACCGACCGCAAGCGCATGACGGTGGTCAAAGACAGCGGCAAGCACGCGATTACGCGGCTGCGGGCCGAGGCGACCTTCGGGCCAGCGCACAAGCCCGTCGCCAGCCTCGTGCGCTGCTGGCTGGAAACCGGGCGCACGCACCAGATCAGGGCGCATATGTCCCATATCGGCCATGCGCTGGTGGGCGACCAGACTTACGGTGGCAAGCGGGCGATTCCCAAGGGGGCGCTTGACCCTGGGCAGGCCGAGGCCCTGCGGAGCTTCCCGCGCCAGGCGCTGCACGCCGCAACGCTGGGGTTTGTGCATCCTGTAACCGGCGATTCGCTGCGGTTTGAAGCGGGATTGCCCGCTGATTTTGCGGATTTGCTGACGTTTTTGAAATAAATTAACACATGATTTCAACGGTATGGCTACTGGTAGGGCGAATGGTGTATAAAATACTATACATTCAGTATGAAATATCATACACCAAGTAAGGTAAACCATACTAAGGGGCCGACCATGAGCTTTCATCACAAATCCATTTATGTATCCCTTGTGAATACCATCATTGTGATGAGCGTTTATTACTGGTGGGTGTCAGGGCGCTATGCTTCTGGCGTGTTTGAAGGACCGAATGCGGGTGCAGAAGTTGGGAAATCGCTGCTCATTCTGATCGTTGCCGGAATCCTGATGCAGATCATCGGGATGATTGTGTTTAACATTCTGCAAGCTATGGTTACGGGCAACGCAAACCCTAGTTTTTTAGTTGATGAGCGCGACCGCGCGATTGAACTAAAGGCGGTAAAACTGGCTTATCATCTGATGGCGCTGGTGCTTTTGCTGGCGATCATAGCGCTGAGTCTTGGCTGGAGCATTTTTTCCGTGTTTCACATTTTGGTGGTAGGGAGCGCCTTTATAGCCTTTGTGGAGGCGCTGACCCAAATCATCCTTTACCGCCGAGGATACTGAATATGAGCAAGTGCCTTGTGCGAAACAACATCCGCCGATTGCGCTTTGACGCCGGAGAGATGACGCAAAAAACACTGGCGGAAAAAACCGGTGTGACGCGGCAAACCATTGTGGCGATTGAAAACGCCAAATATGCGCCATCATTGGAGCTAGCGTTTTTGATAGCCGCCGTATTTGACACCCCCATTCAAGATGTTTTCTCTTATGAAAAGGACAGAAAATGATTCCCCAAAGCCACAGTGCAAAAATCGTCGGTGCTTTTTTTATCCTTGCGACAGCGGCAAGCGTGCTGGCCGCCGTGCTGATCGGCCCGATCCTTTCAGCGCCGGATTATTTGGCCGCGATGACACAAAACGCCAATACCGTGGCTATGGCGGCGATTTCTATGCTGGTTTCGGTGGCGGCCATCATTGGTATTCCGGTCACGCTCTTCCCGATTATCCGTGCGCATAGCGAGGGTTTGGCGCTGTGGTTTCTCTCGACCCGCTTGCTGGAGGCGGTGTTTTACACGCTGGGCATTGTGTGCACGCTGACCCTGTTGGCGCTGGCGCAAAGCGGTGAGGCCTCGCTTGAAATGGCGCGTCTTGTCCGCACCATGTCTGATGTGGCCTTCAACATGGGAACGCTGATTATTTTCAGCCTCAGCGCTATTATTCTGGGCATTGTTTTGTATCGCGCAAAGCTGGTGCCGCGCTGGCTGTCCATTTGGGCTTTTGTCGGCGGCATATTGCTGTTTGCGCAAGGTATTTTGGTGCTTTTTAACGCCAGTTCACCCACGCTTGAGGCAACCCTGTTTATCCCGATTGCCCTAAATGAAATGGTGCTGGCGCTGTGGCTGCTGATAAAGGGATTTAAGGGGCCGCGCGGGTAGGCGTGGCGCTGTGATTAAGCGCGGTCAAAACCCGCCCAAACAAGAACACAAACAGGTGAACACCTTGAAATCGCGCGATGTTAACCCCATCTTAACAGCAAACGCCCAAGTAAACGGTGCGAGGAGAGACAGATGACATATGCAAATTTACCGGCACCTTCGCCGGAGCAGGGGCTTTCGCGCTATCTTCAGGAAATTCGCAAATTCCCGATGCTGGAGCCGGAAGAGGAATATATGCTGGCCAAGGCCTGGGTGGAGCGTAAGGATAGCGAAGCGGCCCACAAGCTGGTGACCAGCCACCTGCGCCTGGCCGCCAAAATCGCCATGGGCTATCGGGGCTATGGCCTGCCTACGGCCGAGGTGGTGTCCGAGGCCAATGTTGGGCTTATGCAGGCGGTGAAGCGCTTTGACCCCGAAAAGGGCTTTCGGCTGGCAACTTACGCCATGTGGTGGATCAGGGCGAGCATTCAGGAATATGTGCTGCGTTCGTGGTCATTGGTGAAAATGGGCACCACCAGCGCCCAGAAAAAGCTGTTTTTCAACCTGCGCAAGGCCAAGAGCAAAATCGGCGCGCTGGAAGAGGGCGACCTGCGGCCGGAAAGCGTGGCGCAAATCGCCAGGGAACTAAACGTGACCGAAGAGGAAGTGACCTCGATGAACCGGCGGATGTCGGGTGGGGATGCCTCCCTCAATGCCCAGATCAAATCCGACGGCGACGGTGCGGCGCAGTGGCAGGACTGGCTGGAGGATGAAAATGCTGACCAGGCCGCGGATTACGCCGAGAAAGACGAGTTCGAAACCCGTATGGCGCTGCTGTCCGAGGCCATGAAGGACCTCAACGAGCGCGAGCAGGAAATTCTGACCAAGCGCCGCCTGAGCGAGGAGCCGATGACACTCGAGGAGCTGTCCAAGGTTTACAAGGTCAGCCGGGAGCGCATCCGGCAGATCGAGGTGCGCGCTTTTGAAAAGCTGCAAAGCAAAATGCAAAAGCTGGCGGCAGATGCAGGCATGAACGACGCTGCATAGATGCAACACATCCTGACAATCGCGCTGAATCCGGCGCTGGATTCAGCCGCCGAGGTGGGGTCGGTTATCCCCGACCGTAAGCTGCGCTGCGTGAACCCCAGCCTTGAGCCGGGCGGTGGCGGGGTGAATGTGAGCCGTGCGATTGCGCTATTGGGCGGGGAAAGCACCGCTTTTGTGGCGCTGGGCGGGGCGACGGGCAACATGATGGCGGAGCTTTTGCGTGAAGCAGGCCTGGATTTGCACCGCTTTAACGGCCCGGGCCTGACGCGGCAAAGCACGGCGATTCTGGAAACCTCTACAGGGCGGCAATTTCGCTTTGGCCAGCCGGGGCCGGACTGGCCGGTGGCGGAGAGTGCGCGGGCGCTGACCGAGATCGAAGCTCTGTTGGAACCGGATATGATCGTGGTCGCCACGGGCAGCCTGCCGCCCTGTGTGCCGGATGATTTCTATGTGTCGCTCGGGCAGCGGGTGCAAGCGGCCGGGGCGCGGATGATCGTGGACACCTCCGGACGGGCGCAAAAGGCGCTGCTGAAAAAGGGCCACGGGCTGGCGCAGGTGCTGCGGATGGACAGGCACGAGTCCGAGCTTTTGGCGGGGGCGCCGCTGGAAACGCTGGAGGCGGCGGCGCGGTTTGCGCAATCTATCGCTGCAGAGGGGTTGGCGGAACTGGTGATTTTGGCGCGCGGGGCCGAGGGCTCGGTTTTTGCGCGCGCTGAGGGCTGCTTTCACTGCGTATCGCCCAAGGGCAGGGTGGTCAGCAAGGTTGGCGCGGGCGATAGCTTCGTGGGCGGGCTGGCGCTGGGGCTGGCACGGGGCGAAAGCTTTGAGGCGGCCGGAAAGCTGGCCACGGCCGCAGCGGCGGCAGCGGTGATGACCCCGGGCAGCCAGCTATGCGAGCGGGCTACGGTAGAGGCCTTGTTGGAAGAAACCGTGCTGACCGTGCTTTAATCGGCGATCAGGTCTTCCATAAACAGGGAGATGAGTTGCGAGCGCCCGTTGGCACCGGCCTTGCGGAACACCGCATTTACCTGCGCCTTGACGGTGCCAATGCTCTTGCCGCGCACCTTGGCGATTTCGGCGTTGGACAGCCCTTTGAGGATAAACAGCCCGACATCGCGCTCGGAAGGGGTGAGGCCCCAATCCTTGAAATTTTGCTGGATAAGCTCGTGAAAAGCGTTACGCGCCACCAGCATTTGCCGGTTCATCTCTTTGCGTTGGCGGGCGAGGTTGCGAAAGGCAATAATGCCCAGAACCGCGCCGAGCAGCAAGGCAAAGATGGTGATGATCTGCACGATTTCATGGAATTCCCAACTCAGGGCGACCTTGCGCCAACCCAGCACATCGGACCCGAGATCAAAGATGAAAAAGCCGGAAAACAAGAGCTGAAGGGCGACGATACTGCCCAGCAGGATTTGGTCGGTGCGTGGCTTTGATTTGGGCATAATAAGGCTCTTTGCTTTATGTGCTATCGCCTCCGGCGCGTTAGGCGGCACCGGAGGCAGGGTTTTTACCTAAGGTTTGCGGGAGTGTGCCGCAAGGGGTGCGCCTAGTTGCCACCCATGCCGCCACCCATGCCACCACCCATGCCGCCACCCATGCCGCCGTCTGCGCCACCGTCCATGCCGCCGCCCATGGTGTCGTTCACAGCACCGGTCATATTATCCATCGCATTGCCCATGTTATCATGCGCGGCCTGCATGGCCTCGCGGCCAGCGGCCATAGAGCCGTCATGGGCGCGCACCATATCCCGCAACACTTCGCCGGTGGACGCGCTGAGCACGATTTCACGCATGGCATTTGCACCGTAAGCCAGCACCCGCGCGCGGCCCAGCAAGGTGGAGCGAATCTCGATATAGGTGAAGCCTTGCGCCTTGAGTTCTTCAACCAGCGCCATTACTTCCGGCATTTGCGCGGCGGCTTCGTTTTTCACCATGACCTGCACTTCGGCGGGCGTTGTGGGCGCTGTTTGCGCAAAAGATGCGCCGGCGCTGAGCATAGCAGCGGTAAGACTTACGGCAACAAGATGTGTGAGTTTCATTGTATTTCTCCTGTGTTTTCGCTGATCAGCATGATCGCGATTGACCCCAACATGAAGGCGTTGGCCCCGGTTTGATATAGGGCTGGAGGTATAGGGCGGGCATTTAACCCCGAGCTTATGGATAATAAAACATGAATATATTCTAACAGTCAGAAAAATAACGAAAATAATAAAGTTTGAAAGGAGAAAGTTTTAAACAATACCGGGGGCGTTCCAGTGGAAAAAAGAGCGGTTTAGACCTGTGGTTTAGAGGCATAATCCTGCCGGACTAGCGCAAAGAGGCCGCCAAAAGCGCTTTTGTATAGTTCGATTGCGGCGACCGGAACAGCGATTCTGCGGTTCCGGCCTCCACCACATCGCCGTCTTTCATCACCAGCACCTTGTGGCTGAGCGCCCGCACCACCCGCAGGTCGTGGCTGATGAAAATATAGGAGAGGCCGTGGCGGGCTTGCAGGGTGCGCAGCAGCTCGATGATTTGCAGTTGCACGGTCATATCCAGCGCCGAGGTGGGTTCGTCGAGCACCAGAAGTTTGGGCTGCAAAATCAGCGCCCGCGCAATGGCGATGCGTTGGCGCTGGCCACCGGAAAACTCGTGCGGGTAGCGGGGTTTCATTGCAGGGTCCAGCCCGACCTCTTTCAGCACGTCATCGACCAGCTTGTCGCGCGGGCCGGGCAGGTTGTGCACGGTCAGGCCCTCGGCGACGATCTCTTCCACCGTCATGCGCGGAGAGAGTGAGCCGAACGGGTCTTGAAACACAATCTGGATGTCTCGGCGTTTGGCGCGCAGGGCGGCGCCAGTGAGGGTGTCGAGGCGCTCACCGAGCAGCGAGATTTCCCCTTTGGAGGCGATCAGGCGCAAAATCGCCAGCGCCACGGTGGTTTTGCCCGAGCCGCTTTCGCCGACAATCCCGAGGGTTTCGCCGGTGCGCAGGCTGAAATCAACCTTGTTCACCGCCTTGATATGCCCGACGGTGCGCTTGAGCAGCCCGCGCTGGATCGGAAACCAGATGCGCAGGCCCGTGGCGCGCATGATTTCGCTGTCAGAGGCCACGGGGGCAGGGGTGCCGGTGGGCACGGCGTTGATCAGCTTGCGGGTGTAGGGGTGGGCGGGAGCGGCGAAGAGCGCTTTGGTCGGGCCTGCCTCTACCACCTTGCCTTGTTCCATCACATAGGTGCGGTCGGCAATATGCTTCACAATGCCCAGATCATGGGTGATGAACAGAATGGCAAGGCCTTCTTCGCGCTGGATTTGAGCCAAAAGCTCCAGAATCTGCGCCTGAATGGTGACGTCCAGCGCCGTGGTCGGCTCGTCGGCGATCAGCAGCTTGGGGCGGTTGGCCAGCGCCATGGCGATCATCACCCGCTGGCGCTGGCCACCGGATAGCTGGTGCGGGTAGGATTGCAGGCGACTGGCGGCATCGGGAATGCCGACCTTTTCCAGCAGTTCCAGAATGCGAGCGCGCTCATCGCTTTTGCGCATCGGGTGATGCAGCGAAATCGCCTCTCGCATTTGCTTTTCAATGGTGTGCAGCGGGTTGAGCGAGGTCATAGGCTCTTGAAATATAAAGCTTATTTCATTGCCACGTATTTTGCGTAGGGCTTCCGTAGGGGCGCCAATCAGCTCCGCCCCCTCAAAGGTTACTGAGCCAGTAACCTCGGCGGTATCTGGCAGCAGAGACACCGTGGCCAGCGCCGTCACAGACTTGCCGGAGCCACTTTCGCCGACAATCGCCACGGTCTCCCCCGCCGCGATTTCGAGATCAATGTTTTTGACCGCCGGATTGTCGCCGAAGGTGACGTTAAGCCCCGCGATGCTTAGAAGCGCGCTCATTGGAACACCTTGCGCGGGTCGAACGCATCCCGCACCCCTTCAAAGATGAAAACCAGCAGCGAGAGCATGGTGACGGTGGTGAAAAACACCGCAGCCGCCAGCCACGGCGAGGTGAGGTGGGCTTTGGCTTGCAAGCCGATCTCGCCCAAGGATGGATAGGCGCTTGGCAGGCCGAAGCCGAGGAAATCCAGCCCCGCCAGGGTGCCGATGGTGCCGGTGATCATAAAGGGCAGCATGGTGATAGTGGCGACCATGGCATTGGGCAGCACATGCCGGAACATGATTGTGCGGTCACGCACGCCAAGGGCCTTTGCCGCGCGGACATACTCGAAATTGCGGGCGCGGAAAAATTCCGCGCGCACCACGCCGTCCAGCGCGTTCCAGCCAAACAGCACCAAAAGTCCGACCAGCAGCCAGAAGCTCATGTTGAATATCGCCGAGACCAGAATAATGATATAGAGAAAGGGCAGGGAGCCCCAGATTTCGGTGAAGCGCTGGAACAAAAGGTCCACAATCCCGCCGAAATAGCCCTGCACCGCCCCCGCCAGAATGCCGAGCGCGGCGCTGGGGACGATCACCGCAATGGCAAACAAAACCGAAATCCGGAAGCCATAGATGATGCGGGCGCCAAGGTCGCGGGCCTGGTCATCGGTGCCAAGCCAATGGTGGGCATCGGGCGGGCCGGGGGCGGTTTCCACGTTTTGGGTGTCGATGGTGTTGAAGCTGTAGGGGATGGGCGGCCAGATGATCCAGCCGGTATGGGGGGCGCTTTTCAGGGTGGCAGCCGGGTCATCAAAGCAGGATTCATTGCCGCCCGTGGTGATCAGGCATTGCATATCGGGGTCTTTATACTGCGCCTCGGTGGCGAAATCGCCGCCGAATTCGGCATCCGCATAGGTGCGGAATATCGGCATATAGAGCGTGCCCTTGTAGGAGACCAGCAGGGGGCGGTCATTGGCGATGAACTCGGCGAAAAGCGAGGTGATGAACAGCAGGCCGAAAATCCACAGGCTCCAATAGGCGCGGCGGTTGGCGCGAAAATTGTGCAGGCGGCGCCGGGAGAGGGCGGAAAGTCTCATACGCGGCGGCTCTCGAAATCAATGCGCGGGTCTATCCACACATACATCAGGTCTGACAGGATTTTGACCAGCAGGCCAAACAGGGTGAAGAAATACATGGTGCCGAACATGATCGGGTAATCGCGGGCCACGGCGGCTTCAAAGCCCATGCGACCCAAGCCATCCAGCGAGAATATGGTTTCGATGAACAGCGAGCCGCCAAAGAATACGCCGATGAAAATGCTCGGGAAGCTGGCGGTGATCAAGAGCATGGCATTGCGGAACACATGGCCATAGAGCACGCGGCGCTCCGAGGCGCCCTTGGCCCGCGCGGTGATCACATATTGCTTTTTGATCTCGTCCAGAAACAGGTTTTTGGTCAGGATGGTAAGGGTAGTGAAGCTGCCAATCGCCATGGCGGTGATCGGCAGGGCGATGTGCCAGAAGTAGTCGCCCACCTTGCCCAACAGGGAAAGCTCGTCAAAATTATCCGAGGTCAGCCCGCGCAGGGGGAACAGGTTCCAATAAGAACCACCCGCGAACAGCACCACGAGGATGACGGCAAACAGGAATACAGGCACGGCATAGGCGGCGATCAGGATGGTGGTGGACCATGTGTCAAAGCGCGAGCCATCGCTGACCGCCTTGCGGATGCCCAGCGGTATGGCGATGATATAGGCAATCAGCGTTGACCACAGCCCCAGCGTTATGGACACCGGCATTTTTTCTATCACCAGATCCACCACGGGGATGGAGCGGAAATAGCTCTCGCCGAAATCAAACACCATGTAGCTTTTCATCATCTGGCCAAAGCGGGTCCAGAAGGGTTTGTCAAAGCCGTATTGCTTGTTGAGGCTCTCGATGAAATCCGGCGGCAGGCCAACGCCGCCCTTATAGCCGCGGCTATCCTCGCTCACCACAATACCCGCATCGGCCGAAGAGCCGCCCAAACGGTCAAAGCCCGTGTCGAGGTTTTCCAGATTGGCCAATATCTGGTCCACCGGTCCGCCGGGCACAAATTGCACAATGGCAAAGTTGATGATCATAATCCCGAACAGGGTCGGGATTATGAGTAGCAAACGCCGGAGAATATAGGCGGCCATGGGTTAGAGCGCGCCCTCCGCCCGTAGCTTGGCGGCCTTTTCCTCGTCCCACCACCAGAAGCTGCTGGCCCCGAGTGCGAAGGGGGAAAGCTCCGGGTCCGGGTAGTCAAACACATCCCAATAGGCCACGGTGTGCACATCCTTGAACCATTGTGGCACCCAGATGTGCAGGGCACGCAGAGCGCGATCCAGCGCACGGGTGTTCAGGTTGAGCTCCTCACGGGTTTTGGAGGCAATCACCCGTTCCACAAGCGCATCAATGGCCGGATTGGCCAGCCCCGCGCGGTTACGCGACGGCACATCGGCATTTTCCGAGCCATAGGTTTGGCGCAGTCCGAGCCCCGGGGTGATGGAATTGCCGTAGGTGCTGATCATCACGTCAAACTCGCGGTTACGGGCGCGTTCGGTATATTGGGCGCTGTCCACACGGTTATTGGTGGCCTCGATACCGAGGCGCTGGAGGTTCTCGATATAGGGATTGATGATGCGGTCAAACAGCGGCGAGTAGTTGAGGAACTCGACCGTGAGTTGCTCCCCCGCCGCGTTTTTGCGCACACCGTCCTGAATGGTCCAGCCCGCTTCGTCCAGCAGCTTGCCCGCCTTGCGGATCACCGAACGGTCCAGCTGGTTTTCACTGGATACGGGCGGGGAATAGGCGGGTTCGGTGAACACGCTCTCCGGCAGGTATTCGGCGTATGGCTCCAGAATGGCGCGCTCGTCATCGGGGATCATGCCCTTGGCCTCAAGGTCCGAATTTTTAAAGAAGCTGTCCACGCGCGAATAAAGCCCGAAAAACAGGGTCTTGTTCGACCACTCGAAATTAAACGCCATGCCGATGGCCTCGCGCACGCGGGGGTCGCTGAACTTGTCGCGGTGCAGGTTGAAGAAGAAGCCCTGCGCCGAGCCGATATTGCCATTTGGCAACTCTTCCTTCACCACCCAGCCGTTTTCCACGGCAGGGAATGTATAGTTTTGCGCCCATGCCTGCGAGGAATTCTCGGTGCGGAACAGGTATTCCCCCGCCTTGAAGCCCTCAAAGGCCGCCGTCGGGTCGGCGTAATATTCAAAGCGGATGCGCTCGAAATTGTTGTTACCGATGTTGATGGGCAGGTCCGCACCCCAGTAGTTTTCGTCATAAACGTATACCAGTTGCTTGCCCACATCCATGCTTTCCAGCACATAAGGGCCGGTGCCCAGAAGCGGCTCCAGCGTGGATTCAGCAAAATCGCGGGTCTCGAATTGCTTTTCAGACAACACCGGCGTGCCGGCGGCCAGAAGCAGGTTGGTGTTATCATCCGACGGGGCGGTGAAAGTGAATTTCACCTGATAGTCGCCAATGGCCTCGACCTTGGCGATTTGGGCCTCGACAATGGCGCGATAGCTCGGGATGCCCTTTTCAAGGAATACATAGTGGGTGAACACCACGTCAGAGGCCTTTACCGGGGTGCCGTCGGAGAAATGCGCCTCGGGGCGCAGGGTGAAAATGGCCCAGGAACGGTCGGCAGGGTATTCCACCGTTTCGGCCAGCAGGCCGTAAACCGAATCCGGTTCGTCGGCATTACCCGCCATCAGCGTTTCGACGAATACGTCGGAGCTGCCCGCGGCATTGCCTTTGGTGATGTAGGGATTCATCGAATCAAAGGTGCCGAAAGCCCAGGTGGAAAATTCGCCGCCACGGGGGGCATCGGGGTTCACATAGTCAAAATGCTTGTAATCGGCGGGGTATTTCAATTCGCCAAAATGCGAAAGCCCGTGGGAAATGGTGGTGTCCTCGGCGCGGGTCAGGCCGGCCATAAGCGAAAGCGCGGTGGCGAGGAACAGCACGCTGAACAGCTTCCAGAGCGGCACTTCGGAGCGGGCGATAGCGCGGGCTTTGCTTTGTGAACGATTGATCATGATTATTCTCCCTTGGCTTCGGGAACAATCGTAGCGCCAATTTCCGCCAAAGCAAGACGCGAATCCGTGATTGGCCCGCAAACAGCAAAAAGCCGCGCCCTTTTACCAAGGGCGCGGCTTTTTTTGAATAGGGTCAACCTATTGCAGGCTGGACAGATAGGCGATGACGTTGGCGCGGTCTTTTTCCTTTGGCAGGCCTGCAAAGCTCATTGCGGTGCCCGGGGCATAGTCCGACGGCTTGGTCAGGAAGGCGTTGAGCTCTTCCGGTGTCCAAGTGCCGCCAAGGCCGGCAACGGCGGCGGAATAGGTGAATCCCTCTTCGGCCCCTTGCGGACGGCCTACAACACCGTGAAGCGACGGGCCAACTTTAACCACGCCGGGGTCAGTGGAATGGCAGCCTTTGCATTTATTGAAGGTCCGGCCACCTTTGCCCGCATCGGCGGCGGCCAGCAGTTCGGCGAATGGCACGGCGGCGGTTTCTTCAACGGCGCCTTCATCGGCGGTGGCGATGGTGTAAGCCTGCTCGCCCTCGGCCTCGGCGGGGAAATAATATGCCTCTGCGCCCATTTTCAGCAGCAGAAGAACCAGGAGCGCGCCCGCAAGACCGCCAACAACTTTTGTGATTTCCATTGTGTTCATCGGATGAAATACCTTACTTTTGCCTGGGCCGCGCCCACTATGATTTGCTCCCCGCGCTTTTAGCCGTATCTTTAGGGTGAAATCAAGGTGCAGAAGGCGCGACTAAACGACCAATTTGGGTGAAATATGTTATGAAACAGATAATTTCCTTTCAGGGTGAGCTTGGCGCCTATTCCCATCAGGCCTGTGTGGAGGTATTTCCCGACGGGGAACCACTGCCCTGCCACACGTTTGAAGGGGCGATTGCGGCGGTGAAAGAGGGGCGGGCGGACCTTGCGATGCTGCCGGTGGAAAACTCCACCTATGGCCGTGTGGCCGATATTCACGCGCTCTTGCCCGAATCGGGGCTGCATATCATCGGCGAGCATTTTGTGCGCGTGCACGTGAACCTGCTGGGGGTGAAGGGCGCGAGGCTCCCAGATATAAAATCCGCCATGAGCCATACGGTGCTGCTCGGCCAAAGCCGGGGTTTCCTTGCCAAACACGGGATTATGCCGGTGACGGGGGCAGACACCGCCGGCTCGGCCAAGTATGTGGCCGAAGCGGGGGATGCGAGCCTAGGCGCGCTGGCCTCCGAGCTGGCTGGTGAGCTTTATGGGCTGGACCTGCTGGCCCGCCATATCGAGGATAACGCCCACAACACCACCCGCTTTCTGGTCACGGCCCCCGAGCCGCTCAGAGTCGCCCCCGCCCCCGATATGATGACCACGCTGATTTTCGAGGTCCGCAATATCCCGTCTGCGCTCTACAAGGCCATGGGGGGATTTGCCACCAACGGGGTGAATATGGTGAAGCTGGAAAGCTATATGCTCAACGGCAGCTTCAACGCCACCCAGTTTTATGCCGATATAGAGGGCCACCCCGAGGATGACGCGGTCAAACGGGCGCTGGACGAGCTGGCCTATTTCACCAATTCAATGCGGGTGCTGGGAACGTATCCGAAATCAGATTTCAGAGAGACTCTCGCCTAGCGCCCCAATCCAACAAAGCACCCAAACCAAAGCAAGCGCTCCCGCCCGTCGGCGCACGATTTGCTGCGCAAATCGACCCCTCCCGTTGGGCCTGGCCTCGCTTGCGCTCGGTGCGGCGCGTCCGGCCTTGCACTGCGTGGCAACATCACACCCGCGCCGCGCGGCAACGCCAGCGCTTGTGGCCAGCACCGCAGGGCTTCAAGTTCAAGCGTATATGCATTCCAAATTG
>JALWPC010000520.1 GCA_026995265.1 Paracoccaceae bacterium | reverse complement strand
CTTCGGCGATGTGGTGGGAATTGATGCCGTCGAGCCTGGCGACGTTGAGCGTAATGCCGCCATTCATCGCGAAGGCGGTGAAAAACTCGCGCACCAGCTCGGTGTCAAACGTGCCGATTTTCGGGGCAGTCATCTCCACATTCCAGACAAGGAATGGGCGGCCCGAGAGGTCCAGCGCCGCGCGCACCAGGGTGTCGTCCATCGGCAGGTGGCACTCGCCATAGCGGTTGATACCACGCTTGTCGCCCACGGCTTGGGTGAGCGCCTTGCCAAGGGCAATGCCCACATCCTCCACCGTGTGGTGGTCGTCAATGTGCAGGTCCCCCCTGGCGCGGATTTTCATGTCAATCAGCGCGTGGCGCGAGAGCTGATCCAGCATGTGGTCAAAAAAGCCGATGCCGGTCTGGTTGTCATAGATACCGGTGCCGTCAAGGTTGATCTCGACGGTAATATCGGTTTCCGCGGTTTTGCGGGCTATGGTCGCTTTGCGCATGGGTTCGCCTCCGTTTGCGGGCTTTATAGCGGGGCGCGGGGGCGGGCGCAACGGGGGCCGCGCGACGCGGGCGCGGGGCTGGCCTCACGCACGAGCTTTGCCGCGCCGCCACCGCCCAAACGTGGTCACTGTCTTTGCGCAGCAAAGGCGGTGGCTACGGAGGGCCACATTCTGGAGGCACGCACATACGCCTGACAATAACAACTAAAAGTAGCATTATAACTACTAACCTAGGTTAATAGTTATGATAGGCAAAAAATGCTGATATAACAAAGGAATGCTTCGTTTAGCGCGATAGAAGTATTGCAAAAATCAGGCGAAAAACCGGACGCCCCCCATCAAAACGGAGGCTTCTCCCACGCCGCCAGGTTGTTCAGGCCCTCGCAGATATGCTCAAACGCCTCCATGGCGCGGGCAGAATGGTGGCGGGCGTGGAGGTGGCCGTGCATCAGGCCCGCTTCCTCCATCAGCACCGACTCCCCGCCGGAAAACAGGTGCAGGGTGTTGTAAAGCACGCCCTCGTCATGCAGCGGGTCGCAATCGGCCACCGAGATATAGCTTGGCGGCAGGGCGTTGAAATCATCCCCCAGCAGCGGGAAATAGTCCGGCGTATCGGGGCGCGGCTGGCCCGACAGGCGCAGGGCCTCGAAATCCTGCAGGGCCTCGGCGGTGAGGATCGGGGCCTTGGCGTGTTTACGGAAGCTTTCATGCTCGCCGGGCACATCCAGCCACGGGTAGATCAGCATATGCCCGTGCACACGCTCGCGCCGCCTCAGCGTCACCGCCGCCGCCAGCGTCGCCCCGGCACTATCCCCTGCAAGGATCAGCTTTTCGCCCAAAGCATCGACCACCGCCAGCGCGTCGTCGAAATGGGCGGGCCAGGGGTGCTCGGGGGCGAGGCGGTAATCCACCGCCAGCACGTCCAGCCCCGTGCGGGCGCATATCTCGGTGCAAATGCCGTGGTGGCTCTCCAGATTGCCCAGCACAAAACCGCCGCCGTGGAAATATACCACCAGCGCATCAGGGGCCTTGCCGTGGTAGCGGCGGGTCGGCACGCCGCCAACCGGCGCATCGGCAAAGGCGATATCCGGCAGGTCCGGCTGAACGGCTTTGCAAAAGGCCAGATAGGCCTTGCGGATGTTCGGGAGGCTCGGGTCAGCGGGCATAAAGCTGGCATTATAGGCGAGATAGGCGTGGATCTCGTCATCCAGCAGCGCGGCATAATCGGGTTCGGGCATTTTTCTCGCCTTTTTATCGTTGTGTTACAGGGTGTTACAAAAAACCTTCCTGCTTTGGGAAGTTTTTGTGTTACCCTGTGTTGACCTTCCAGAGACTGGAACCCTTATCTAGGGGGCAGGTGAATGCATTTGGAGCAGAATCATGGATGATTTTAGCAAAAGCAGCAAGGTGGAATTTCCGGTGATCGGGATGAACTGCGGGGGCTGTGCGAAAAAGGTGAAGCGGCATCTGGAAGAGGTGCCCGGCGTCGCCCATGCGGAGGTGAGCCACGAGGCGGCCTCGGCCACGGTGGCGTATGACCCGGGCCAAACCGATGTGGAAGCCTTAAAGGCCGTGGTTTTGGGGCTGGGTTACAAGGTGGAATGGCCGGAAAGCGAGACCGCCGAATTTGGCGTTTACGGCATGAATTGCGGCGGGTGCTCGGGCAAGGTCACGCGGGCGCTGGAGGCGGTGGACGGGGTGATCAAGGCCGATGTCAGCCACGCGGATGACAAGGCCACGGTCGAGTTTGACCCCGCCAAAACCAGCGCGGCGGCGCTGAAAGCGGTGGTGGTAGACACCGGCTATGCGCTGGAGCCGAAAGTGGCCACCGAAACGGCCGAATTTAGCGTTTACGGCATGACCTGCGGCCATTGTTCGGGCACGGTCACCAAGGCGCTGGAGGCGGTGGACGGGGTGGTCAGGGCCGATGTCAGCCATGCGGATGACAAGGCCAAGGTCGAGTTTGACCCCGCCAAAACCGACATTGCCACGCTGAAAGCGGCGGTGGTTGAAAGCGGCTATGCGCTGGAGCCGGAGGCAAAGGAAGATGTCTCCGACGTGCCGGAGATCAAATTCGCCGAGGGCTTCAAGATCAACATCACCGGGATGACCTGCTCCAGCTGCGCGGGCCGGATTGAAACGGCGTTGAACGAAGCCGAGGGCATCGGCGAGGCCAGCGTTAATCTGGCGCTGGAGAATGCGACCATCAGCTATGACCCCGCCAAGATCAGCCCCGAGGAGATCAAAAAAATTGTCGCCGATACCGGCTATGGCGTGGAGGAGCTGAAACCCTCCGGCGGGGCGGGGCAGGCGGTGCTGGATATTACCGGCATGACCTGTTCCAGTTGCTCGGGCCGGATCGAAGCGGCGCTGAAGGCGGCCCCCGGGGTGCGTGAGGCCGCGGTGAACCTCGCGATTGAAAGTGCCACCATCAGCTTTGACCCCGCTATCACCAGCGCGGCGGCGCTTGTGAAGGTGGTCGAAGAAGCGGGCTACGGGGCCAGGATCAAGGATGAAAGCGGCGGGGATGACGGCGCGGAGCAGGCGCGGCTGAAAAAGCAGCGCAACCTGCTGATTTTCTCGGCGGCGCTCACCACGCCCTTGGTGCTGCAAATGGTTTCCAACCTGTTTGGCCTCGGGTTTCACCTGAAGCCGTGGATGGAAATTGCGCTGGCCACACCGGTGCAGTTCTACGTTGGTGCGCGCTACTATATCGGCGCGTGGCACGCGCTGAAAGCCAAGGCGGGCAACATGGATATGCTGGTGGCCATCGGCACCACCGCCGCCTATTTCTATAGCCTCTGGCTGGTTTACAGCCTTGGCAGCGCGGCGGAGGGCCAGCTTTATTTCGAGGCCTCAACCGTGGTGATTACCCTTATCCTTGGCGGCAAATATATGGAGAATAACGCCAAGCGCTCGGCCAGCTCGGCCCTGCGCCAGCTTCTGGGCCTGCGCCCGACCAGCGCCACCATCCTGACGGAAGAGGGCGAGGTGGTGAAGGCGATTGACCAGGTGAACATCGGCGATGTGGCGCTTCTGCGCCCCGGCGGGCGGGTGCCTGTGGATGGTGTCATCATCGAGGGCGAGAGCGAGCTTGATGAAGCCCTGATCACGGGGGAATCCATGCCGGTGTTGCGCCGTGTGGGCGACGA
>JALWPC010000519.1 GCA_026995265.1 Paracoccaceae bacterium | reverse complement strand
AACTGCTGACCATGGTTGCCACTTAACCCGTTTCCGGCGCTAAAGCGCCGGACCGTGCCGCGCCTGTGGCGCGGTGGCGGCGCGACAACCATTGCGCGAGTGGTCAGGTTCCGCCCGCGCCGCATCCGACCATTGCGCTTGTTGCACCTTCAAAAAGGCACGATGCCAGTGTCCCTCCCGTGCCACACACGCAACGGTCGCAGCGCGGCGCGGGTGCGATATTGCCAAGAATACCAACGGTTGTCGCGCCGCCCGCCGAGCCGCAGGCGAGGCGCGGTTCGGGGCGTTAGCCCCGAAAACAGGTGGCTTGCACTTACTATGCGGAATCGCGCCAAGGCGCGATAAGCGATAACCAAGCTGGCGCTTGGCGCATCGCAAGGATCAAATGATGATTTGCTTTTCCAACGCTTGCATTGGCTCAAAGTCTGTGAATTGAGTATTTATAGAAGAATGAAGCCGAGGCTAGACGCCCCCGACCAACGGGAGGATTTTTCGCAGGGGGGTCAAACCCCCCAAGGAAAATTCACTGGCTGGAGCCGTCCTCGTATTTATCGCCAAGCGTCTGGCGCAGGCCGCCCCTGACAATCGCATCCGCCGCCTTGGCGAGGTCTTTGCGGTTTTTATAGTCCGCGGCTTTCAGGGGTTTGTGGAACGTCACCCGCACCCGTCCGCCGACAGACAGGCCCAGAATTACCTTGGCGTGGGCCGGGAATTCCATATCCCCCCACCAGCCATAGAAGCGCTTGTCTCGCCCCTTTGGGGGGGTATAGGTGACCGTCACCGGCTGCACCCAGACGAGGTCTTTCAGGGCCTCGGTATGGAACACGCTGAACAGGGTGGATTTGAAGGGGAGCACACGCAGGCCGTCGGAACTGGTGGCTTCAGGGAAAAGGCAGAGCTTGTCGCCCGCCGCGATCCGCGCCGCCAGCATCTCCTGCTGTTTTTTCGCATCGGTAGGCTTGCGCTCGATGAACAGCGTGCCGGTGATGCGGGCCAGCCAGCCGATCACGGGCCAGCCGGCCACTTCGGCTTTCGACACAAAATGAATATGCGCGGCGCTGTGCAGCACAAAAATATCGGTCCATGAGGTGTGATTGGCGACAAGCGCGCCGCCGTGGGGCATTTCCTCGCCCTGAAGCTCAAGGCGCAGCCCGGCGATGGTGTGGCCGATGCGGGCCCAGAGGCGCACCACTGCGCCGCTGAGTCGATTGCCCCCGAAAAGCTTTTCCAGCCCCCGGGCCAGCGCCCAGAGCAGCACCAGTTCCGCGGTGATTATCGCATAGATCACCAGCCGCAGGGTAAAGCGCAGCCAGCCGAGGGGGCCGAGCTTCGGGTAGGGTTGCGGCTCCACACCGTTCCACAAGACCATCTATCTGTGCTCCCTGCTGTAATAATCCCGATAGCGCCGCACCATGCGTTTGGTATCCATGATCAGGCACACATCCACGGTGTTGAAGCTGTGGTCAATAAAGGCCCCGTCACCCACAAACCCGCCAAGGCGCAGGTAGGCGCGGATGAGGGGCGGGATGTCTTTCACCGCCGCGCGCTGGTCCACCGCCTCCCACGGCATTTGGTCAAGCGACACATAGGCCTTGGAGCGCAGGCGCAGGTCCGCGGGTGCGAGGTGCTTGTGGTGCAGGTAGGTGAGCGCCTGCCTGAGCGGGGGGATTCGGGTGCCGTGGAAGGAGGCGACGCCAAAGAGGATGTCGATCCGGTGCTGCACCACGTAATCCCCGAGCGCATCCCAAAGCAGGTGCAGCCCGACCCCGCCGCGGTAGTCTTTGGCGATGCAGGAGCGGCCAAGCTCCAGCGCGCGGCGGCCCTGCAGTTTGCTCAGGTCAAACTCGGTGGCGCTGTAAAAGCCGATGCCGGTTTCGGCCATGTCCGAGCGCATCAGACGGTAGGCCCCGACAACGCGGGGGCCGTCAAACAAGAGCAGGTGGTCGAAATGGTCATCGAAGCGGTCGCGCTCGCGCCGCGCGGCGTGGTCTTCGGCGCTGGCCGCGGCCCCCATTTCCGCCACGAACACCTCGTAGCGCAGCCGCTGGGCGGCGCTGAGGTCGGCCTCGCCGGTCGCAAGACGGGTGGTGAAATTCGGGCTGTCCATGGGCGGTCCTGTTCAAGCGGTGCAGGGTATGTAACCCCTGCCCTCTGGCTTCACAAGCGGGATTCAGGATTTGTTAACCATGTTGGCCTAGAGAACAAGCTCAAGGCTGACCACATCGGCGTTGATCACCCGCTTGCCGGCGTGCTCGAAATTGACGGTGATGCGGTTGGCGATCACCGATTGCACCTGCCCGATGCCCCAGCCGGGCTGTTGGGGGTGGCGCACGCGCATTCCCGGTGCCAATATAGAATTCATAACGTCCTCCAACAGGGGCCACAACATGCCAGACACCCTCGCCGAGCTTATCAGCTCCCGCATATGCCATGACCTTATAAGCCCTGTCGGCGCGATCGGCAACGGGCTGGAATTGATGGAGGCCATGGGAGCGGTTTCCCCCGAACTGGATCTTGTCGGGCAATCCGCCCAAAGCGCGCAAGCCAAGCTGAAGTTTTTTCGCATTGCCTTCGGGGCCAGTGCCGGCGGGATGGTCGGCGGGGCCGAGGCCGAACGCGGGGCGGTTGACATGTTCTCCACCGGGCGGCTGTCGGTGCATATATCCGAAAGCTGGGGCACGCGCGAGCGGCGGCTGGTGAAGCTGTTTTATCTGTTGCTGCTCTGCGTGGAATCCAGCCTGCCCCGCGGCGGTGAAATCCACTGCGCGCCCACCCGGACAGGGTGGCGCATTGCGGTAGAGGGCGTGCCGGTTGCGCCGCCGGCCGCGCTTTGGCGCCACGTCACCGAGGGGCAAAACGGCATTGATGTAAACGCCAAAACCATCCAGTTTTCGCTGGCGCGGCAATGCCTTGTCGCGCAGTCCATCCACCTTGCAGCCAGGTTTACCGACTCGGGTCTGCACCTGGAATTCTGAACCGCACCCCTGCAAGCGAAGCGCCGCACGCGCCGACGAGGTGGCCCGTTTGCAGGTGCTGTTTTGCTTGCCAATCGGGCCGGGTCGCCGAGGAGGCGCGCCACCGGGGCGGGCCCGCAGCTCCGGGCTTGCCTTTGGCTCACGGAGGCTGAAGCCCCCGTCGCCAAAGGCACATTTTCAGACAAGCTGAAAATGCCTGCCGCTGGCTCTAGCGTTTTCAATTCCCCGCAATAAAGGATTGCTACAATTCGCGTTCGGGCGAAGCGAGAGGCAGTGAATTGTAGCTCCTTTTGAATTGAATGCGCATGTGGCCTCGGCTTCGCCTCGGTGGGCGCAGGGCTCAAACCTTGCGTAATCCCTTGAGATAACGCGCCATTTTGGCCTGATAGATACGGGCCGACTCGCGAAGCTTTTCGATGGTCGCCGCATCCAGCGCCCGCACCACTTTCGCGGGGCTGCCCACCACCAGCGAGCCGTCGGGGATCACCTTGCCCTCGGTGACCAGCGCCCCCGCGCCGATCAGGCAATCGCGGCCAATGCGCGCGCCGTTCAGCACAATCGCGCCCATGCCTATTAGGGTGTTGTCGCCCACAATGCAGCCATGCAGCATGGCCTTGTGGCCAATGGTGCAACCGGTGCCGATGGTCAGCGGGAAGCCCGGGTCGGTGTGCATCAC
>JALWPC010000518.1 GCA_026995265.1 Paracoccaceae bacterium | reverse complement strand
TGTTTGTCGGTATGTTTTTGCTGTTTATCTATGTCTGGGGTAGCTTTTTTGCCGTGGCAGAAGGCTTTAAATCGCGTTTTTTAACCATAGTTGTCATAATTTTGACAGTATTTGGGTTAACCATTGCATTCAGAGTATTTGTCACTGGATAGTAACCGCGAGGCACCGCCATGAATTTGGACTCAACCGAAACCGAAATGGACCTGACATTTTCTTCATTCCGTGAAGATGTTTTTCAAACCGGAATTGGCACACGCCACACAGAAAGAAGCGGGATTACTGCGCGCGTGATAGATAGCTGGAAGGACATGCGCAGCGCCACCCGCCGTCTTATTGAGGAAAACCCGACCGAAGGCCGTTTGCTGTTTTATATTCTGCTTTCCGATATGATCTTCTTCCTGTCCTGGTCGCTCAAGGCCGTGGTGGCGCCTTCGGAAGCGGCGGCAAAAATGCTGCCCGCCGAAATCGGTATTCTTCTGGTTGCCGCCCTGTTCATGCGCACGTTCTGGGTCTATGTTTTTTCAATGGTCCTGTGGGTGGTTGCAAGGCTGTTCGGGGGCACCGGCAGCGCGCGGGACACGCGGGCCGGTGCATTTTGGGGCAGTTTTGTAGCGGCACCTTTCGGGCTGTTCTTCGCGCTGGTAACGGTTCTTTTTACCTCGCTTGAGCAAACATTCCCCGTCCTTCAAGGTAGCGTGATCTCGCAAGCGCCCTATTGGCTGAGCCTGATCCCGTTCGTTTACTTTATCTCCGCCGGTGTTGCCGAGGCGCACCGGTTCAAATTCACCTTCCCGATGTTCGCCGGGCTGACCGCCACCGCTATGGTGCTGTGGGTGCTCGCCCTTTACCTGCGCGCAAACGGGTATCTCTCTCTATAGGTTGATGCATGTATGACGTCTCCGAGGTCCGCAAGGATTTCCCCATCCTCTCCCGCAGTGTTCACCAAAAACCGCTGGTTTATTTAGACAACGGGGCGTCATCACAAAAACCGCAGGCGGTGATAGATGCGGTCACAAAGGGCTATGCCGAGGAATATGCCAATGTGCATCGCGGGCTGCACTTTTTAAGCAACCTCGCCACCGATAAATATGAAGCGGTGCGCGGCACGATTAAGCGGTTTCTGAATGCGCCCTCGGAAGAAGAGGTGCTGTTCACCACCGGCTCCACCGAAGGGCTGAACCTTGTGTCCTATGGCTGGGGGGTGGAAAACCTGAAGGCGGGCGACGAGATTTTGCTTTCCGTTATGGAACACCACGCCAATATCGTGCCCTGGCATTTCCTGCGCGAGCGCCACGGGGTGGTGCTGAAATGGGTGGAGCCTGCGGCGGATGGGTCGCTGAGTGCCGAGGCGGTGATTGATGCGATCACCGATAAAACGCGGCTGATTGCCATCACCCATATGTCTAACGTGCTGGGGACGGTGGTGGATGTGAAAACCATCTGCCACGAGGCCCGCGCGCGGGGAATCGCCACCTGCATTGACGGTTCGCAAGCCACGGTGCATATGCCGGTGGATGTGTCGGATATCGGCTGTGATTTTTATGCGATTACCGGCCACAAGCTTTACGGCCCTTCGGCCTCGGGTGCGATATTCATTCGCAAGGCACGGATGGACGAGATGCGGCCCTTTATGGGCGGCGGCGATATGATCAACGAGGTGACGCGGGATGCAGTGAGCTATAACGTGCCGCCACACAAGTTTGAGGCCGGCACCCCGGGGATTGTGCAAATGATCGGGCTCGGGGTGGCGCTCGAGTATATGATGGGGCTGGGGATGGAGAACATCGCGGCCCATGAGGCGAGCTTGCGGGACTATGCGCGCGACAAGCTCTCGGGGCTGAACTGGTTGAATGTGCAGGGCAATGCGCCGGACAAGGGCGCGATTTTCAGCTTTACCATGGCGGGCGGGGCGCATCCGCATGATATTTCAACCATTGTGGACCAAAAGGGGATTGCGGTGCGGGCAGGGCACCATTGTGCGCAGCCCTTGATGCAGCACCTCGGGGTGTCGGCCACCTGCCGCGCCAGTTTCGGGCTTTATAACACGGTTGAAGAGGTGGATAAGCTGGTGGAGGCGCTGGAGCTTTGCCACGAGCTTTTCGGCTAGTGCGGGCGCATCGAGGGGGCGCTGCCCCCGCTGCCTTTGGCAGCCCCCCGGGATATTTTGACAATTTGGAAAATATTTTTGCATGGCTGCCATGCGTATGGCCCCCTTGCACCTAAAGCGTGGTGCGTTATTGTCGCGGGGCGTTTTGATGGAAGGGAATCTTTATGGCAACCTATGACCTTATTGTAATCGGCGCAGGGCCGGGGGGCTATGTGGCCGCCATTCGCGGGGCACAACTGGGGCTGAAGGTGGCCGTGGTGGAGCGGGAGCATTTGGGCGGGATTTGCCTGAACTGGGGGTGTATTCCGACCAAGGCACTGTTGCGCTCGGCGGAGGTGTTTCACCTGATGCAGCGGGCGGGGGAATTTGGCCTGAAGGCGGATGCGATTTCTTATGACCTGAAGGCGGTGGTGAAGCGCTCAAGGGGCGTGGCGGCGCAGCTTTCGGCCGGGGTCAAGCACTTGCTGAAGAAGAATAAAGTCGACGTGGTGATGGGGGAGGCCACCATTCCGGCGGCGGGCAAGGTGAAGGTTGGCAAGGATGTGATGGCCACCAAGAACATCATCATCGCCACCGGCGCGCGGGCGCGGGAATTGCCGGGGCTGGAGGCGGACGGAGACCTTGTCTGGACCTATAAACACGCGCTGGACCCGGTGCGGATGCCCAAGAAGCTGCTGGTGATTGGTTCGGGGGCCATTGGCATTGAATTTGCCAGCTTTTTCAACACATTGGGGGCGGATACAACCGTGGTTGAGGTGATGGACCGTGTGCTGCCGGTGGAAGACGCCGAAATTTCCGCCTTTGCCAAAAAGCAATTTGTGAAGCAGGGGATGAAGATCATGGAAAAATCCATGGTCAAGAAACTGGACCGCGGCAAGGGCAAGGTGACGGCGCATATTGAAACGGGCGGCAAGACGATTACCGAAGCGTTTGACACGGTGATTTCGGCGGTCGGCATTATCGGCAATACCGAAGGGCTGGGGCTGGAGGCGCTTGGCCTTGAGATTGACCGCACCCATATTGTGACCAATGAGTATTGCGCCACCAAAATCCCCGGGATTTATGCGATTGGCGACATCGCGGGCCCGCCGTGGCTGGCGCATAAGGCCAGCCATGAAGGGGTGATGGTGGCGGAGAAGATCGCAGGGCAAAAGGTGCACCCGGTGAAGCCCGAGAGCATTGCGGGCTGCACCTATTGCCACCCGCAGGTGGCCAGCGTGGGCATGACCGAGGCCAAAGCGAAAGAAGCGGGTTATGCGGTAAAAGTCGGGCGGTTTCCCTTCATGGGCAACGGCAAGGCGATTGCTTTGGGCGAGGCCGAGGGGCTGGTGAAAACCGTGTTTGACGCCAAAACCGGCGAGCTCTTGGGCGCGCATATGGTCGGGGCCGAGGTCACCGAGCTTATTCAGGGCTATGTGATCGGGCGGCAGCTGGAAACCACGGAGGAGGACCTGTTCCATACCGTGTTCCCGCACCCGACCTTGAGCGAAATGATGCATGAAAGCGTGCTGGACGCCTATGGCCGCGCGATCCACTTCTAGATGGATATCCGGCC
>JALWPC010000517.1 GCA_026995265.1 Paracoccaceae bacterium | reverse complement strand
GCCGAGGTTTCCGACGTGGCGCAGGCGATTTACGAGGGCGCCGATGCGGTGATGCTCTCGGCGGAAAGCGCGGCGGGGGAATACCCGATCGAGGCGGTCACCACCATGAGCAACGTTGCCGAAGAGGTGGAGCAGGACGAGATGTATCGCGCCGGGCTGGAGGCCTCTCACACCCCAAGCCGCGCGCGGGTGTCCGATGCGATCAGCGCGGCGGCGCGGGAGGTGGCGGAAACCACCGACATCAAGGCGATTGCCAGCTTTACGCAATCGGGCACCACGGCGATGCTGGCGGCGCGGGAGCGCCCGCGGGTGCCGATTATCGCGATTACGCCCATCCCGCGCACTGCCCGCCGTCTGGCGCTGGTCTGGGGGCTGCACTGCGTGATTTCCGGTGAGGTTTCGCGCTTTAAGGATGCGGTGATCAACGCGGCCAAGGCGGCGAAGGAAGCCGGATTTGCCAGCGAAAACGATATGATCGTGGTCACTGCGGGTGTGCCGTTCAATACCCCGGGGACCACCAATATTCTGCGCGTGGCGCCAGTGAACGAAAAGCTGATTCATGGCAGTGAACTGGATTAAAGGCACGTTACTTTATTAGTATTTTGCGCAAAATGGGCCCGTCCTTAATCGGGCGCTGGCGCACCGGACCACGCCTCTGCTTCGCCTTGGCGGCGGCGCATAAACCGTTTTGCCTGATGCAGGATTGAGGCGCGCGCCGCGCTTAAACCTTTGTGCGTGTTGCAAAGCGCCGGGAAGGGTGCGGTGAAATCCTTTTTGAATCATCCAAAAAATGCAGCACCCGCAGCGCGGCGCGGGCTCGATCTCGCCGAATAGTGCACCGTCAGACGCGCCGCCACCGAGGCGAAGCCGAGGCCACGCCCAACGGGAGGGGTCGATTTGCGGAGCAAATCGTGCGCCGACGGGCGGGAGCACATGCTTGGCGCCTTGTAGCGTTCCGGCTTAATTCTGACTCCTGCTCTGCCAGTGAACGCCATATGCAACGAAATAGCAGCCGCACAGACAAGGCATTATGCGAGTTCCGATCTAAAGGCGGAACACGCTATATAAGCCCGATTTTACGGCGGATGGACTCGTCACGCAGGGAGACCTCCTCGCCGCAGTAATCCGCCGCCGCACCCTCGGCCAGCCACGCTATGGCGCGGGCGGGCCATGAAGGGGGGATATGGACGGACGGGTCCAGCGCCGCCACGGGGTTAATGCCCGAAGCTTTGATCTTCACCTGCATATCGGTGGCCACGGTGCCCGGGCTCAGGCCGACAATGCAGATATGGGAGCCTTGGGTTTCCAGATGCGCCTGCCGCGTGAGCATAGCGGCCCCGGCCTTGGCGGCGCAATAGTGGCTCCAGCCCTCCAGCGGCTGGTGGGCGGCCCCCGACGAGAGATTGACGATCAGCCCCGCGCCTTGCTCTTCCATAATCGGGAGGGCGGCGTGCAGGCCGTAATAGACGGCGTTCAGATTGGTTTCGACGGTTTTGGCCCACGCGCGCGGGTCGCTCTCGGTGATGCGGGCGATGGGCTCGATCACGCCGGCGTTTTGCACGAGGATGTCAAGGCGGCCGAAAGTGCCTACACAGCGGCGGATGACGGTTTCCACCCCGAGATAGCGCGAGATGTCGGAGGCGAGGAAGGCGGCTTTGCCGCCGCTCTCGTTGATTTTGTTGGCGATGGCCTCAATGGCTTCGCGCGAACGGGCCGTCAGGAACACATGCGCGCCCTTTTCCGCAAGGGCATAGGCGGTGGCCTCGCCGATGCCTCGGCTGGCGCCGGTGATGATCGCGGTTTTTCCGGTAAGGGACATGGGGTGGCTCCTTTTATTGGCAGAGTGCCGGATGGTTGCGCGGGGCGCAAGGTGAAATTTGGTGCGTTTTGCAGGGCTTTAACTGACCTCACTAAACCAGTTTAGTGGGGTCAATTAGAATCGCCAAAAGACACATAAAATCAATATGATAACCGGAATATGGGCGTCAAAAAAACCGCTGGGGTTTTCCTTGGCTTTCCGGCGTGGAATACGGGCGGGCCCGCAAGGGCGCTTGTATGCGGGCGGGAAGGGGATTAGGTTTTGGCAAAGCTAAAAAAGGATAGACCATGGCAGATGTGCAGGACCTGACGGAAAAGATGCTGAGCGCGGCGAAAAAGGCGGGGGCCGAGGCGGCGGATGCGATTGTGATCAAGGGGGATAGCCTGTCGATTGAGGTGGCCAACGGGGCGCTGGAGCACGCCGAGCGGGCCGAGGGGATAGACCTTGGCTTGCGGGTGCTTCTGGGGCAGCGCTCGGCGGTGGTTTCGGTGTCCGATGGGTCGGACGCGACGATTGCCACCATGGCGGAGCGGGCGGTGGCGATGGCCAGGGCCGCGCCGGAGGACCCGTTCATCGGGCTGGCGACGGCGGAGCAACTGGCCACGAGCTGGGATGTGGAGGCGCTGGAGCTGGCGGACCCTGCCGCGCCTGCCAGCCCTGAGGCGCTCAAAGACATGGCTTTGGGGGCAGAGGCGGCGGCGCTGGGCGTGCAAGGCGTCAGCAAGGTGGACTCGGCAGGCGGGAGCTATTCAGCGACAACCATTCATCTGGCCACCAGCAACGGCTTCAGCGGCGGCTATCGGCGCACCTCGACGGGGCTTTACTGCACCGCGATCTCGGGGGACGGGCTGGAGATGGAGCGGGATTACAAGGGCGATAGCCGGGTGTTTGCCGCAGACCTGATGGACCCGCGCGAGGTGGGCCGGATTGCGGGCGAGCGGGCTGTGGCGCGCATCGGCGCGAGCCAGCCACCCACCGGCGCGTTTCCGGTTCTGTTTGACGAGCGGGTGAGTTCGACGCTGGTTGGGCACCTGATGGCGGCAATCAATGGCCGCGCGGTGGCGCGCGGGGTGAGCTGGCTCAAGGAGGCTTTGGGCGAGCGGGTGTTGCCGGAGGGGATGGACCTCGTGGAAGATCCGTTCCGGCAACGGGTGAGTGGCTCCAAGCCCTTTGACGGCGAGGGCCTGCCTACCACACGGCGGGCCTGGGTCAGGGACGGCGTGTTGACGGGCTGGGTTCTGGACCTTGCCTCGGCGCGGCAGTTGGGCATGGAAAGCACCGGGAATGCGGCGCGGGGGGCGGGGAGTGCGCCTAGCCCGAGTGTCGGGAACCTGACCCTGAGCGCTGGGGAAAAGAGCCGCGAGGCGCTGATCAAAGAGATGGGCACGGGGCTGGTGGTGACCTCGATGATCGGGTCGAGTGTGAACCCCAATACCGGCGAATATTCCCGCGGGGCTTCGGGCTTCTGGGTGGAAAATGGCGAGATCGTTCGGCCGGTGAACGAGTGCACCGTGGCGGGGAACCTGCGGGACATGCTGGGGGGCATGGTGGCGGCCAATGACGGGCAGGCGCACCGCTCCCGCGTGGTGCCCAGCCTCTTGGTGGAAGGGCTGACCATTGCCGGAAGCTGACCTGAGGCTGTTGCAGGATGCCGCAGAGGCGGCGGGGGAGATGGCCAGGCGCTACTTCAAGGCCGACCCGGAGGTTTGGGACAAAAACGACGGGCAGGGGCCGGTGACCGAGGCGGACCTCGCGATTGACCGGATGCTGAAGGCCACGCTGCTGGGCGCGCGGCCTGATTATGGCTGGCTTTCCGAGGAAAGCGAGGATGGCGCGGCGCGGCTC
>JALWPC010000516.1 GCA_026995265.1 Paracoccaceae bacterium | reverse complement strand
CCAAACACCACGGCGGTGGCGAGTTGTTTCCACCAGAGCGCTGTCGGGGCGTCTATGCTGTAGCCGCCATTGATGAAGTCCAGCGACAGGCCGAACATCATCGGTGCGAGGCCCGCCATGGTGGTGATGGTGGTGAGCAGCACGGGGCGGATGCGGGCTTCGGCGGTGCGGGTGATGGCCTCCAGCTTGGGCAGGTATTGCTTGAACTCGTCATAGGTATCAATCAGCACAATGTTGTTATTCACCACAATCCCCGCCAGCGCCACCACGCCGGTTCCGGTCATAATCATCGAAAACGCCTGCCCCATGACCAGCATGCCGATGAGCACACCGGTGGTGGAGAGCACAACGGCGAGCAGCACCAGAACCGAGTTATAAAACGAGTTGAACTGGGCCAACAGGATCACAAACATCAGCCCGAGCGCGCCAAGGAAGGCGGAGCCAAGGAAGGCTTTGGTTTCGGCCTGGTTCTCGGTATCGCCGGTAAATTTCCATGAAATACCGTCGGGCAGGTCGGCTTCGGTCTCCAGCCATTTCATCAGCGCGGCGGTTTCTTCTTGCGCGTTCATCCCCTCGGCCACCCCCGCCAACACCCTGAAATAGCGGGATTTATCAACGCGGTTGATCTGGCCGAGCTTGGGCACCGGGGTGCGGGTGACAAAATTGCTGAGCGGCACGAGGGCCTGCGGGGTGCGCACGCGAAGGGTGTCGAGCGTGGAGAGCAGGCGGTCCTCTTCAGGGAAGCGCACACGGATGTCGATTTCGTCATCCGAGCTGTCGGTGCGCATGGTGCCGATGGTCAGGCCACGGGTGACAAGCTGCACCATGCCGCCGACCGAGGCGACATCGGTGCCGAAGCGGCCCGCTTCCTCGACGTCCACATTGAGCTGCCAGTCTATGCCCGGCAGGGGGCGGGTGTCGTCTACATCCACAAGCTCGGGGAGGCTGCTGAAATGGTCGTTAATGTAGGCGGTGGCGGCGAGGAGGTCGTCCCAGTTATTGCCGGATACCCGCAGGTTAATCGCCTTGGCCGCCGCCGGCCCCATGCTTTGCTCGACGATTTGGGCCCGCACCCCGGGGATGGCGGCAAGGCGCTCGTTGAGCTCGGCAATGATGACCTTGCCTTTGCGGCGCTGGTCCCACGGTTCGAGCTCGATCTGGATCTCGCCGATGGTATCCAAGGGTTTCGAGGCCCCGCCGTTATTGGTGTTGAGCCCGCCCGACCCCGCAAAGGCAAAGACATAGGCGACGCCGTCCACCGAGGAAATGGCGGCTTCGGCCTGCTTGACCAAGCGGTCTTTTTCCACAATCGAGAGGTTGCCCCGGGCCTGCACATAGGCCACGGCACGCTCGGGCTCGGTGGTAACGAAAAACTCGAAGCCTTTGCTGTTTTCATGGTAAATCGTGAACACGGTGACAACAAACACCCCGACCAGCACGAGGGAGACCACGGGCATTACAGGGTTGCCGGCGATGAAGTGGATGAAGCGGCCAAAGAGCGAGCGGCGATAGCCCGCCTTGGCCACCTTCTCGCGCTTGGGGCGTTTGAGGCTGCCGATAAAGACAGAAGTCAGCATAGCCCCGAGGGAAAAGCCGATGCCGCCGACCGTCTGGATGGCTACGGGGCTGAGGGTCAAGCTTTGCTCCGCCGTTCCGAGTTCGAGGGGCGCTTGGCTGTGCAGCGCGAAAATCACCGAATAATAGGTGAGGGCGAGGGCGCCGAGCAGCAGGGCGAGGCGGATGACAAGGTAAACATGGGCGCGCAGAGCCGCCGCGATCCGGTCCATCAGCGCTGCCATGCGCCCCACCACGCCGCCCACCACCGGCAGGTAGATGAGCGCCACCAAGAGGGAGGCGGTAAGCACGATGATGATGGTGACGGGCAGTTTGCTCATGAACTGCCCCGCCACCCCGGGCCAGAACAGGAAGGGCAAAAAGGCGCAAAGGGTGGTGCCGGTGGAAGAGATGATCGGCCAGAACATGCGCTTGGCCGCCATGCCATAGGCGCGCATCGGGCCGATGCCCTCGGCCACTTTCTGGTCGGCATATTCCACCACCACAATCGCGCCGTCCACCAGCATCCCCACGGCCAGAATAAGCCCGAACATCACGATGTTGGAAATCGGGATGTCCATAACCGCCAGAATGGCGAAGGTGAGCAGGAAGCTGGTGGGGATGGCAAAGCCGACCAAGAGCGAGGAGCGCACGCCCAAGCTGGCCAGCACCACGATCATCACCAGCGCGATGGCGGTGAGCACCGAAGCCAGAAGCTGGTTGACCATATTGTTCACCTGCACCGAATTATCGAGGCTGAAATTCACCTGCACGGCGCGCTTCAGGTCCGCGGGCCATTTTTCCATTTCGGCGGCCACGGTTTCGCGCACCAGCGCCACGGTATCAATGGCATTGGCCCCCTTGCGCTTGATCACCTGCAGGGCCACGGTATCCTCGCCGTTAAAGCGGGCGGTGCCCTGGCGGTCCTCGAAGGTCAGGCGAATATCGGCGATGTCGGCAAGGGTGATCACCCGGTCGCCATTGCGCTTGACGGGCAGGTTGTAAACATCCTGCGCCTCGTTAAAGGCCGACGGGATTTTGATGGAATAGGCGGCGGTGCCAAGCTCGACATTGCCCGCGGCGATCAGCTTGTTATTGTTGCGCACCGCGTTGATCAACTCGCCAGCGGTGACGTTATAGGCTTCCAGCTTCAGGGGGTCGATCAGCACTTCCATCATCTCGTTGCGCTGGCCTGCAATCCCCACTTCCAGCACGGAAGAGAGGCCTTCCAGTGCCGATTGCAGGTCTTTGGCCACTTGCAGCAGGGTACGCTCGGGCACGTTCCCCGAAAGCGCCAGAATGATGATCGGAAATTCCGAGAAGTTGATCTCGTTGATGGTGGTGGAGGCCACCCCGTCGGGCATTTTGGCTTCGGCATCCTTGAGCTTGGCGCGCACATTGGCCAGCGCGGCGGCGCGGTCCCAGCCGAACTCGAATTCCAGCGCCACGCCGCCGTAACCCTCGGCGGCGGTGCCGGAAATCTTCTTGACCCCGGACACCTGACTCATGGCGTTTTCCAGCGGTTTGACCAGCAGGCGCTCCGAATCCTCGGCGGAAATGCCGGGGTAGATGACCGAGACAAAGAGCGCGGGAATGTCTATATCCGGTGCGCCCTCTTTGGGGAGGGTGGTATAGGCATAAAAACCGGCGGCCAGCGACAGCGCGATGAAGGCCAGAATCATCCGCGCGCGGCCGGTGGCCATGTCAACGATGCGTTCCATTATTCGCCGCCCTGCCTGGTGACAAGGATCGGGCTGCCGTCGGTGACGTATTCCTGGCCGGTCACGATCACATCCACCTCGGGGGGCAGGCCGGAAAGCCAGAAGCCCTCGGGGGAATCGCGGACAATTTTAACCGGCATGAAACGGGCAACGTTGTGGTCGTCAATGCGCACGCCAAGGTCGCCATTGTCGTTCAGGGTGAGCACATGCTGGGGCAGCAGGTGGGCCTTTTCTCCCGCATAGGCAATGGCGATTTCGGCGGATTGGCCGTCCAGAATGGCGTGGTCGGGGTTATCTACGCTGACCTCAAGGCGGAAGGTGCGGGTGAGCGGGTCGGCGCTGCGGGCGATGAAGGTGACCTCGCCGACCACCTCGCGCCCCGAGAGCAGCCG
>JALWPC010000515.1 GCA_026995265.1 Paracoccaceae bacterium | reverse complement strand
AGGCCCAGAGCACCGCATAGATGAAAAACGTGCCAAGGGTGAGGATGGACATGATCCCCTCGCGCGACAGCCAGGAGGATTTCCACTGGCTGAAGGCGTAAATCGCGTTTTTCGGGTTGCCAAGGTGGAAGGTGGAGGCCAGCAGGCCGATCACCGCCAGCCCGAGGGCCAATGTGGCAAAGCCCGCAGCCACCCAGCCGGAGACATCCGGCAGGCCAAAGCCCATGAACAGCATCAGGCCAAAGCCAAGCCCCGAAATGGTGCTGAAGATAATAACAGAAGGTGCTGGATGCATCAGAGTTTCTCCAAAGTTCGGTCGAGCCAGCCGAGGAAACCGGTGATTTCCTCTGCTTCGACAGGAAGGTCGGGCGCTTCTTGGCCATTCACATCGGCCTTGGGCCGTGGCGGCAGGTATTTATTCACCGGCCTGGTGCCCTGCTCGGGCATCAGGTCCATGCCGCCGCGCTCGGCAACAAGCCTGGAGACATTGCTGTCAGGGTCCGCGAAGTCCCCAAAGTGCCGCGCGCCGGCAGGGCAGGTGCGCACACAGCTTGGAATCCGGTCTTCCTCGGGGAGGTTTTCGTTATAGATCCGATCCACGCAGAGCGTGCATTTCTTCATAATGCCCGCCATCTGGTCCAGCTCGCGCGCGCCATATGGGCAGGCCCAGGCACAGAGGCCGCAGCCCATGCACTTGTCTTCGTTCACCAGCACAATCCCGTCTTCCTCGCGCTTGTAGCTGGCCCCCGTGGGGCAGACCGGCACGCAGGGGGCATCTTCGCAATGCAGGCACGACTTGGGGAAATGCACCGTTTGCGAGGGGCAGCCCTCCTGTTTGGCCTCAAACGTGTGCACGCGGTTGAGGAAGGTGCCCGAAGGGTCGCCCCCGTAAGCGTCCATGTCCGAGAGCGGCGCGCCGTATTCAACGGTATTCCAGCCCTTGCAGGAAATTTCGCAGGCATGGCAGCCCACGCAGGTATCCAGGTCGATAACCAGGCCGAGCTTTTTCCCGGTGGATGTTGGTAGCTGGGTCATTTCCACGCCTCCCCGAAAGCTAAATCTTTTGGCCCCTGGCCCACCGGCGAGCCCTGCGGGGCGAAATCCGGCTTTGTTTGCAGATCCGCCGGGGCATCCACCCGCCGGATCTTCACCCGCAGGTCAAACCATGCCGCCTGACCGGTGACGGGGTCGGAATTGCTCCAGCGCTGGCCGTCCTCTTTGGGCGGCAGCAACTCGTGGATCAGGTGATTGAGCAGGAAGCCCTGTTTGGTTTCCGGCGCGTCATTCTGCAAGGCCCAGGCACCCTTCCTCTTGCCAATGGCGTTCCATGTCCAGACGGTTTTGCCGTTCAGCCCGTCCATTTTCACCACCGGCACGGTGATGGAACCGTTATGCGAGGTCACTTCGGCCCAGTCACCATCCTTGAAGCCGTGTTCGGCCCAGATTTCACCGGAGACATAAAGCGGGTTGCGGCCATGAATCTGGCGCAGCCACGCATTTTGCGTGCCCCAGGAGTGATACATCGCCATCGGGCGCTGGGTGAGCGCGTGGATGGGGAATTCCTGCTGGTCCACCATGGTTTGCTCGAAGGGTTCATACCAGCTCGGCAGCGGGTCCATCGCCATTTTCACCTGTTCGCGCAGGTGATCGGGCGGCTGGATGTCGCCATGGCCTTCAGCCGCGAGGCGGAACTTTTGCAGGATTTCCTGATAGACTGTGAAGACGTAGGGCGACTCCTTGTCAAAAATCCCCCGCTCCACGGCCCACTCTTGGTAGCCCTTGTTCCACGGCTTGTAGAACGCGTTCTCCGGCTCGATATGATCAATCCAGAAGCCGCCGTTTTCGATATAGCGCTCAAGCTGCTCGGGGTTCGGTTCGCCGCGCCCCTTGCCCTCGCCGTCTTTCCCACGCCAGCCCGCCAAGGGGCCAACGCCGGGGCGGCGCTCGTGATTGACCATGTAATCGGCATAATCCTTATACTTGGCCGAGCCGTCTTCATTGACCATGCCGGGCAGGCCAAGGCGCACGCCAAGCTCGATCAGCACCGACTGGAAGCCGCGCACATCGCGGTCCGGCTCCACCACCGGCCAGCGGATGCTGTCGGCCAGCCCGTCGGCTTCGCAAATCGGGCGGTCCAGCAAGCTGATGCAATCGTGGCGCTCAAGGTAGGTGGTGTCGGGCAGGATCAGGTCGGCAAAGGCGACCATTTCCGAGGAATAGGCATCGGAATAGATGATGTTCGGGATCACGTAATTCCCGTCCTCGTCCTTGTCCTTCAGCATCTCCATCACCTGCGCGGTATTCATGGAAGAGTTCCACGACATATTGGCCATATACATGAACAGGGTGTCGATCTTGTAAGGGTCGCCCGCATGGGCGTTGGAAATCACCATATGCATCATGCCATGGGCCGAAAGCGGGTTCTCCCAGGTAAAGGCCTTGTCGATGCGCTTGGCCTTGCCCTCGTCATCGATGCACAGGTCCTCGGGCCCGCGCGGATAGCCCAGATGCGGGCCATTGAGCGGGGCGTTCGGGGTGCACACATCATGGGGCTTGGGGTGGTCCTCCACCGATTTCGGATAAGGCGGCTTGAAGCGGAAGCCACCGGGGACCTCGACCGAGCCGATCAGGATTTGCAGAATGTGCAAAGCCCGCGCGGTCTGGAAGCCGTTGGAATGGGCCGAGATGCCGCGCATGGCGTGCATGGCCACGGGCCGCCCGATCATCTTTTCGTGCTTTTCGCCCTTCCAGTCCGTCCAGGGAATATCCAGCGTGATTTCCTCGTCAAAGGCGACGCGGGCGATGTCCGCGGCGATGGAGCGGATGCGGGCGGCGGAAATGCCCACCCGTTCGGCCACGGCCTCGGGGCTGTATTCCGCCGCAAGGTATTTCTCGGCCAGCAGCTCAAAGGCGGGCTTGCAGGGCACGCCGTTCACCTCATATGTGCCGCTCATCGCCGGTTTGACGCCCTTGCCGTCATAGGGCACCGCCTTGCCTTTGGCGCGGTCCCACACCAGCTCTTTCCCGTCTTTGTCGCGCATTATCAGGCCGAATTCGGGGCCTTGCTGCTGGTTCACCAGAAACGGCATGTTGGTGTAGCGGATCAGGTAATCAAGGTCGACCTTGCCCGCCTTCAGAAGCTCGTGGATCAAGGAGAGGATAAACAGCCCGTCGGTGCCCGGCGTAATGCCCACCCACTCATCGGCAATGGCGTTATAGCCCGAGCGGATCGGGTTCACGCCGATGATCTTGGCCCCATTGGCCTTGAGCTTGGACAGGCCCATTTTGATCGGGTTGGAATCGTGGTCTTCGGCCACGCCGAAAATCATAAAGAGCTTGGCGCGGTCCCAATCGGGCGCGCCGAACTCCCAAAACGCCCCGCCCATGGTGTAGATGCCGCCGGCGGCCATGTTGACCGAGCAGAACCCCCCGTGGGCGGCGTAATTCAGGGTGCCGTAATTCTGCGCCCACCAGCCGGTCATGCTCTGGCTCTGGTCGCGACCGGTGAAAAAGGCCAGCTTTTTGGGGTCGGTCTCGCGAATCGGCTTCAGCAGGCCAACGGCAATATCAAAAGCCTCTTCCCAGCTGATTTCCTCGAATTTGCCTTCGCCGCGCTCGCCCACCCGCTTCATAGGGGCCTTGAGGCGCGAGGGGGCGTAATGCTGCATCACACC
>JALWPC010000514.1 GCA_026995265.1 Paracoccaceae bacterium | reverse complement strand
TTGGTTTTGGCTTCCATGCCTGCGCGCTCGATCTTGCGCAGGATGTGGTGGATGGACATAACGCCGTCAAAAATACCCTGCGCCGGGTCATCCCCCGCGTCATCGCGCATTTTGGCCAGCACCTTGAGGTCCATCCCGCCCGCGAAATCCTTTTTGGCCGAGGTGATGATCAGCCCCTTGACGGCGTCATCATTCAGGGCGTCATCCACGAAGCCGTCGAGCTGCTGGAAGCCCTCAAACGTCATCACATTGAGCGAGGTTTCGGGCTGGTTCCACGTGATCGTGGCCACGCCGTCGCTGTCTACATCATAGAAAAATTGTTGGGTCATTTGGTGTCCTCCAGTGAGGGTGAATCTAGCTCGGAGCCGTCTTTGCGGGTGAAGGTATAGCGGCCATTATGGGCGCTGACCTTCATGTCAATATCCGAATACCAGGCGGTTTCCGTTTCGGTATGGGTGCCGACGACGAAAAAGCTGCCGTCGGTTTCAGAGCGGTTGATGATCTGGTGGCCGTTGGCCTCGCCTGCCGGAAAGGTGCAGACATCGCCCGCTGTGAGCGGGGTTTCGCCGAAGTCATCCACCAGGGTGAGGTTGCCCGACAGCACGATCAGGATTTCATCCTGCTGTTCGTGCCAGTGGCGCAGCGAAGAGAGCGCCCCCGGGGGCAGGGTGACAATATTGGCCCCGAATTGGGTGAGCCCGCCCGCCTCGCCGACCTTCTGCTGGCGGCGCGCGCCAACCTTGGCGGCAAGGCTGCCGGGGTAGCCGGAGCCGGTTTTGACGGGCACTTTTGCGAGGTCGAGCTTAGGCATCGTCGGGCTCCTTGAAGTCTTCGGCCTGATAGGGGGTGCCGTCCTTATGCAGGTAATGGCCGACGCCATCGGCGCGCTCGTAATGAAGGTCAATATCCGGATAATGGCACACATCCCGCTCGGCACGGGTGCCGATGATCAGGTAATAGGCGGGTTCATCCGAGCGGTTGATCAGGTGGTGGGCGTTGGGCTCGCCCGCCTTCCAGCCAGCGGCGGAACCCTCGGTGAGCACGTGCTCGCCGTCATCTTCGACCAGCACCAGTTCGCCGGTGAGCATGTAGAGGAATTCGTCCTCGTTCTCGTGCCAGTGCCGCTGGGAAGACATGCCGCCGGGCAGCAGTTTTTCGATGCGCACGCCAAACTGGGTGAGGTTGGCCGCCGCGCCAATATCGGCGGCCTCGAACAGGTCGCAGCCCTCGTAATAGGGCGCGGGATAGCCGATGCCCTCGCTCCCCTTGATCAGGGGCAGGCCTTTGATATGTATCACCGGCATCAGACGCGCTCGATAATCGTGGCCGCGCCCATGCCGGAGGCGATGCAGAGGGTGCAAAGCGCCGTGCCCTGGCCCGAGCGCTCCAGCTCGTCAAGCGCGGTGCCGATGATCATGGCCCCCGTGGCCCCGAGCGGGTGGCCCATGGCAATGGCGCCGCCATTGACGTTGACCTTGCTAGCGTCCACGTCAAAGGCCTGCATGAAGCGCAGGACAACGGCGGCGAAGGCCTCGTTGACCTCGAAAATGTCGATGTCGCCAATGCTCATGCCACTGTCGCGCAGAATCTTCTCGGTGGCGGGCACGGGGCCGGTGAGCATGATGGTCGGGTCGGTGCCGATTTTGCAGGTGGCCCTGATGCGGGCGCGGGGCTTGAGGCCGTTTCTTATGCCGAACTCCTTGTTGCCCACCAGAATGGCGGCGGCACCGTCTACAATGCCGGAAGAATTGCCCGCGTGGTGCACGTGGTTGATCTTCTCCAGATGCGGATATTTCAGCTTGGCGACGGCGTCGAACCCCGGCATGGTCTCGCCCATATCCTTGAAGCTGGGTTTGAGCGCGCCGAGTGCCTGCATGTCGGTGCCCGGGCGCATATATTCGTCATGGTCCAGTATGGTGAGGCCGTTGCGGTCCTTCACGGGGATGATGGACTTGGCAAAGCGGCCCTCGTCCCACGCCTGCTTGGCGCGGCGCTGGGATTCCACCGCCAGCGCGTCCACATCGTCGCGGCTAAAGCCGTATTCGGTGGCGATAATGTCGGCCGAGATGCCCTGGGGCACGAAATAGGTTTTCATCGCCAGTTCCGGGTCAACGGCAATCGCCGCCCCGTCAGAGCCCATCGGCACGCGGCCCATCATCTCCACCCCGCCGGAAACATAAGCATCGCCGCCGCCGCCGCGCACCTGGTTGGCGGCCATATTGGTGGCCTCAATGGCCGAGGCGCAAAAGCGGTTGATGGAAACGCCGGGCACATGCTCGTCAAAATCCGAGAGCAGCACCGCCGAGCGGGCCAGGCAGCCGCCTTGCTCCATCACCTGGGTGACATTGCCCCAGATCACATCTTCCACCTGTGTGGTGTCGAGATTGTTGCGTGCCTTGAGCGCGTTCAGAATGTCGGCAGAGAGGCGCACGGATGTGACCTCGTGCAGCGCGCCATCCTTGCGCCCCTTGCCACGGGGTGTGCGCACGGCGTCATAGATATAGGCTTCGGTCATTGGGTCCTCCGGTTAACTTTGCGGCAGGGGGTGGCCCTGCATCAGATCATAAGGGTGTTTCCAGTTGGGCAACTGGCGGATGTTCTCCAGCCAGCGCTCGATATGCGGGTATTGGCTCCGGTCCATGCCGAAAGGTTCGTCATAAAACAGGTAGGAGCAGCAGGAAAAATCGGCGGCGGTGGGGGCTTCGCCCACCATCCAGTCGCGCCCCTCCAGATGGGCGTCAAGCGTGGCCAGCGCCGCCTGACAGCGGCCTTGCAGAAAGGCGATCACATCGGCATTGCGGTGCTTTTCGGGCAGGAAATTGGCCAGAAAGCGGGTCATGCCGAACTGGCTGGAGCCCTTGTGATTATCCCACAGCACCCAGCGCAGGACTTCGCGGGCGTCACCTTCGGCCGGGGCGTATTTTCCGGTTTTCTCGATCAGATAATCAAGGATCACACCCGATTGGCTCAAGGTCACGTCCCCATCCACCAGCACCGGCACCTCACCCATTTCGTTCATAGCCCGATACGCCGGGCTGCGGGTTTCGCCCTTGAAAAAATCCACAAACACCTCCTCCCACGGGGTGCCCGTGACATTGAGATAGTTCGCGACTTTGTAGGCGTTGCCGGATTGGGCGAAGCAATACAATTTCATAGGTCTGCTCCTGTGGCGAGGGTGGGATTTGAGTATTTGGAAAAATTGGAAGTCTGGTAACGCTTTATTAACCAAACCATTGCTAACCTCGTCTTGCGGTACAGGCAGGAGTGCCGATGGCCGCGAAGAGTGAAGTCGCCCTTGTTTTCGGACAAGGGCGCATCTTCATTCTTCTGAAAATACTCCCGCCGGAGGCATAATAGTTTTAACCCGATGCCCATCACAAGCTCCGCCCTATCAGTTCTTTCATGATCTCGTTGGTGCCGCCATAAATGCGCTGAACGCGCGCGTCTGTCCACATTTCCGCAATCGGATATTCCTGCATGAAGCCATAACCGCCAAAGAGTTGCAGGCACTCATCCAGCACCTCGCATTGCAAGTCTGAAAGCCAGTATTTGTTCATGGCGGCGGTTTCCACGGTCAGTGCGCCCGCCAGATGGGCCGATATGCAGCCATCCAGAAAGGCGCGCGCCACCACGGTGTTGGTTTTGGCTTCGGCGAGCTTGAAGCGGGTATTCTGGAATTGCGTCAGCGGGCCG
>JALWPC010000513.1 GCA_026995265.1 Paracoccaceae bacterium | reverse complement strand
AGCAGCGAGGCCATGGGGTGGATCAGGCAGGTGGTCATGCCCAGCGTGTCGGCAATGGCGCAGGCGTGCTGGGCCCCCGCGCCGCCAAACACGGTCAGGCAATATTCGGTGACGTCATAGCCCCGCTGCACGGAGATTTTCTTGATCGCATTGGCCATGTTTTCAACGGCGATGCGCAGGAAGCCGTCGGCGACCTCTTCAGGCGCGCGGCCCAGCTTTTTGGCCAGCGCGGTAAAGGCGGCTTGGGTGGCGCTCACGCCCAGCGGCTGGTCCGCCTCCGGCCCGAAAATGGCGGGGAAGAACTCGGGGCGCAGCTTGCCGACCATCACATTGGCATCGGTCACCGCGAGCTTGCCGCCCCGCCCGTAGCAGACCGGCCCGGGGTTGGCACCCGCGCTTTCGGGGCCCACCTGCATCCGGCCTGAGTCAAAGGTCAGCAGGCTACCCCCGCCCGCCGCCACGGTGTGGATGTGCATCATCGGGGCGGTGATGCGCACCCCGGCGACCTCGGTGTTCAGCACCCGCTCGAATGCGCCGTTGAAATGGCAGACATCCGACGACGTGCCACCCATATCAAAGCCGATCACCTTGTCCTTGCCCGCAATCTGGCTGGTGCGCACACAGCCGACAACGCCGCCAGCGGGGCCGCTCAGAATGGCATCCTTGCCCTGAAAGGCCTGCGCATCGGTCAGCCCGCCGGAGCTTTGCATGAACATCAGCTTGCCAGCGGTGTCGCCGTCAAAGGCCGCCGCCACGCGGTCTATATAGCGGCGCAAGATGGGGGTGAGGTAGGCATCTACCACCGTGGTATCGCCGCGCGACACCATCTTCATCAGCGGCGAGACCTCATGGCTCACCGACACCTGGGTGAAGCCGATTTCACGCGCGATTTCAGCGGCTTGTGCCTCGTGTGCCTGATGGCGGTAGCCATGCACAAACACGATTGCACAAGCTCGAATGCCACGGGCGTAACTGGCCTTGAGGGCCGCGCGGAGCTCAGGCGCGTCGAGCGGGGCCTCGATGGCCCCCGAGGCGCGCACCCGCTCCCGGGCTTCGATGACCTCCGAATAGAGCATGTCCGGCCGGATGATCTCGCGGGCGAAAATATCGGGGCGGGCCTGGTAGGCCAGGCGAAGCTGGTCCCGCAACCCTTGGGTGGTGACCAGCACCACAGGGTCGCCCTTGCGCTCCAGCAGGGCGTTGGTGGCCACGGTGGTGCCCATTTTCACGGCATTCACCTGCGCGGCGGGAATCTTCGCTCCGGCCGCCAGCCCGAGGAAACCACGAATGCCATGAAGGGCGGCGTCTTCATATTGCTCGGGGTTCTCAGAGAGCAGCTTGCGGGTGTGCAGCGCGCCTGCAGTGTCCCGTGCCACAATATCGGTAAAGGTGCCGCCCCGATCAACCCAGAAATCCCACGCCATGATGCTGCCTCCGTGTTTGGTTTTTCTATGGTTAGTGCTTTGCGGCAGTAGGCGCAAGCGCGCTCTTTGAACCCGCGTCATCGCCTTAACCGGATGTTAACTCATAACTACTAACCTAGGTTAGTAGTCATCATAACTGGAGGAAATATTCAATGAAACCAACGCCTAAACAGGAAATTCTCGCGGATTTCTTTAACGCGCTCGCCCATCCCCGCCGCCAGATGATCTTCAAAATCCTGCAAGAGGCAGGCGGCAAGGGTCTGCCGTTCCACCGTCTGCTCGCCCGCACCGGCCTCAAGCGCGCCACGCTGGCCTTTCACCTCGGCAAAATGGCCAATGGGCGGATCGTCAGGCGTCGCATCAAGGGCCCCGAAACATGGCTCACGCTGGATTACGCGCCCTTTGCCCTGTTTCAGGATCCCATTGCCCCCCGAATGACGCAAAATTGAAATCGCCTTTCGCGACGGGCTGCTTTATACTGCCCATATGTCTATCTGGTCCCGAATCTCCGACGCCCTCAAAGCCCTCGCCTCCGGCGAGGCGCTCTCCAGCCTGTTTGACCGCTTCCGCACCCCGCCGGAGCGCTCCATCGGCTTTACCATCGCCATTATCGCGCTGGGGGCAAAAATGGCCAAGGCCGACGGGCGGGTGACCCGTGACGAGGTGATCGCCTTTCGTCAAATCTTCCAGCTTCCCAAACAGGACGAGGCCGCCGCCGCCAAGGTGTTTGACCTCGCGCGGCAGGATGTGGCGGGCTATGAGGCCTATGCCGCCAAGATCGCCCGCATGTTCAAAGACGACCGCGAAATGCGCATCGACCTGCTGGAGGGGCTGATCCATATCGCCATGGCTGACGGGGTCTATCACCCCAAGGAAGACGCCTTCCTGGCCCGCGTGGCCGAGATTTTCGGGCTGGAAGAGCGGGTGTTCCAGTGCCTGCGCGCCCGCCACGTGCCCGGCATGGTGCCGGACCCTTATTCGGTGCTTGGGGTCTCGCCCGGGGATAGTTTTGAGGCTATCCGCGCCCGTTACCGCACCCTTGTGCGCGAGTGTCACCCCGATGCCATGGTGGCCCGAGGCCTGCCGGAAGAGGCGGTGCAGATCGCCACCAACCGCCTGGCCACCATCAACCAAGCATGGGAGACCCTGCGTGCCCAGCGACAGCCCGAGCCAGCCTAGCCTGCGCATTGCCACCTATAATGTCGAGTGGTTCACCAACCTGTTTGGCCATAAGGACAAGCTGTTGGCCGATGATGCGTGGTCCAGCCGCTACAAGATTACCCGCCGCGATCAGCTCCGGGCCATTGCCGATGTCATGCGGGCCGTGGATGCCGATGCGATGATGATAATCGAAGCACCCGATACCGGCGGCGGGCGCAACTCGGTGCGCGCTCTGCAGAATTTCGCCGCGGCCTACGGGTTGCGCCAGTCCCGCGCGCTCAGCGGCTTTGAAAGCCACACAAGGCAGGAAATTACGCTGCTTTATGACCCGCAGGTGGTTACGGTGCGCCACGCCCCGATGGGCGCGCGCTCCGACGGGCGGGCCTTTACCCGCGCCCCGCGGTTTGACAGCAAATTCCGCTTTGATTTGGGCGTGGAGGGCCAGCGCGACGTGCATACCTTCTCCAAGCCCCCTTTGGAAGTGGCGCTCACCCATACCGCCAGCGGCAAGGCCCTGCGGCTGATCGGGGTGCACGCCAAATCCAAGGCGGTGCACGGGGCGTCAGGCCCGGCGGCGGTGGAAATCGCCCTTGAAAACCGCACCAAGCAACTGGCGCAATGCGTGTGGATACGCCAGCGGGTGGAGGACCATATCGCGGCGGGGGATTCGGTGATTGTGCTCGGCGATTTCAACGACGGCCCCAAGCAGGACGGGCTGGAGGCGCAGTTCGAGAAATCCGGCGTCGAGGTGGTGCTGGGCGACCCGAGCCAGCCCGAAACCCACCTCAAGGACCCGAACGCCGAGGTTTGGCTGGACCCGATGCAGGGCTGGGCGCTCTCCTCGGCGCGGTTTTACCATGCGGGGCTGAAGTGGTATGTGAACACCCTGCTGGATTACGTCATGCTGTCGCCGGACCTCGCCGCGCGGGCCCGCTGGCGCATCTACCACCCGTTTGACGACCCGAAATGCTACGCCAGCGACCCGTTGAAAAACGCGCTGCTCACCGCGTCGGACCATTTTCCGGTTTGCGTTGACCTCACGCTCTAACCGCCCCATATTGCCCCAAATCACCTGGAGACCCTCTATGTTTGCCCTCAAAACCCCCATGCCCGAATCCC
>JALWPC010000512.1 GCA_026995265.1 Paracoccaceae bacterium | reverse complement strand
CAATGCGCCGTAACCGGACAACAGCATGATTTAACTCATGTTTCTCCGAAGTCGGGGCGCGCTGTAAGTCGCGAAACGGCGAAAGGCTGGGAAGACAGGCTCCTTGTTTACCCCGGCTTTCTGGTTGCGGAGTCCCTTGTGCCGATCACATCGGAAGAGTTTCGCCAGTCGCTGCGCCTGAGCGGCTATTTTTTCGAAAAACATGTGCCCGTGGACCCGCCAAAACTACCGGAAGCGCGGGTGAGGTTTGCCGATATGGTTTAACGTTAAGCTAAGATTCTGCGCGCAATCACATTGGCCTGAATCTCGGCCGCCCCTTCGAAAATACTCAATATGCGCGCATCACACAGGATGCGGCTGATCGGATATTCCAGGGCAAAGCCGTTGCCGCCATGAATTTGCACGCCGTTATCCGCCGCGGCCCAAGCCACACGCGCTGCCAAAAGCTTCGCCATGCCGGCTTCGAGGTCACAACGCCGGCCAGCATCCTTTTCATTTGCGGCAAAATAGGTGAGTTGGCGGGCGATGGTGATTTCTACCGCCATCATGGCAATTTTGCTGTAAACCCGCGGAAATTCAACGAGTTGCTTGCCAAACTGAATCCGGTCCTGGGCGTATTTCAAACTCACTTCAAGTGCGTTTTGCGCCACACCCACAGCCCGCGCCGCCGTTTGGATGCGCGCGGCTTCAAAGGTTTGCATAAGCTGCTTGAAGCCTTGGCCCTCTTTGCCCCCGAGCAGGTTTTCCGCCTTCACTTCAAAACCGTCGAACCCGAGCTCGAACTCTTTCATTCCGCGATAGCCAAGCACCTTTATTTCACTGCCTGTCATATTTTCGGCGGGGAAATCCTCACCTTCCACGCCGCGCGGCTTTTCGCCCAGAAGCATGGAAAGCCCTTTGTAATCAGTGCTTTCCGGGTCTGTTCGCACAAGCATTGTCATTATATCTGCCCGCGCGGCGTGTGTTATCCAGGTTTTGTTTCCGGTCACTTTATAGGTTTGGCCATCCAGAACCGCACGGGTTTTCAGGCTGCCGAGGTCGGAGCCTGTATTGGGTTCGGTAAACACGGCCGTTGGCAAAACCGAAGCGTCGGCGATTTTGGGCAGCCATTTTGCTTTTTGCGCATCCGTCCCGCCGCATAGGATCAGCTCTGCGGCGATTTCCGAGCGCGTGCCAAGGGAGCCAACCCCGATATAGCCGCGCGCCAGTTCTTCGGTGACCACACACATGGCAGTTTTACTCATGCCAAAGCCGCCAAATGCCTCGGGTATTGTGAGCCCGAAAACGCCAAGCTCGCCCATTTCGGCGATGATGTCATCCGGAATCAATTCGTCATTCAGGTGCCATTCATGGGCATAGGGCGACACCCGTTTTTCAACGAATTTGCGGAACTGGTCCCGGATCATCCCGTATTCTTCATCCAGCCCGTCTGCCCCGAATGTCAGGTCTCCGGCTTGTTTTATGATCTCTTCAACAAGGGCTTTGCGGGCGGCATCCGAATTTCCGGCGGTGATAAGCGCTGACGCCGCCCCGCCGGGCTGTGCCTCGATGCCAAAATCGGAAAGCCGGATGGTTTCTCCTTGTGACATGGGAATGCCGTTGTAAATTTGCGCTAGATACTCAGAAAAACCGATTTGCAGAGTGTAATTAGAAATATTACAAGATAAACTATTTATAACAATGGCTTCATGCCATTCACCAAGGATAACTAAGCTTTGATAATAGGTTGTAAACCAGGCCAACCCATGGGCGATAAACTGGTTCTTTTCCAACAGGCCCGCATCAATCCGACCATTGTCGGTAACCCGCGCTTCCACCGTTTCTTTGACTCGCGCCACGAGAGATTGCACCTCTGCCAGTGCATCTTTGCACAGTTCGGGTAGGTTGGTGAGGATATGGGCTGGTGTGTTCGACATGGATCGCCTCTTTATTGTGCGTTGCAGCATAAACCATGATTAAGGGCAAATCCCGGGGGCGTCAATGGGAGAGTAATATTCGTTCAAAACAGGATGCGCAAAAGAAATATATGTGCCAGAAGAATTCACGGGCGGACTAACAAGCCCGCCCGTGAAGCCGAGTCTACTTTTGGGCTTTGATTGCTGCCGCCAGCACGTCTTCATCCACAAAGGGTTCATACTGTTTGAAGTTTTCATCAAACATCTGCGCCAGCTTTGCCGCCTGGGCATCATAGGCGCTGGCATCCTGCCATGTGCGGCGCGGGTCGAGCAGGGTATCGTCAACGCCTTCGACCGAAACCGGCACATCAAATCCGAAGTTTTCATCCTGCCGGAATGCACCCCCGTCCAGACCACCGCTCAGGGCGGCGGTGAGCAGGGCGCGGGTGGCGCGGATCGGCATCCGGGAGCCGCCTTTGCCCCATGGCCCGCCTGTCCAGCCGGTATTGACCAGCCAGCAATTCACTCCGTGCGCAGCGATCTTTTCGCGCAGCAGGTTCCCGTAAGCCTCGGGCCGGCGCGGCATGAAGGGGGCGCCAAAACAGGTGGAAAAGGTGGGGATGGGCTCCGTCACGCCCTTTTCGGTGCCCGGCACCTTGGAGGTGAAGCCGGAAAGGAAGTGATACATGGCCTGCGCCGGGGTGAGGCGGGCGATGGGTGGCAGCACGCCGAAGGCATCGCAGGTGAGCATGATGACGTTTTTCGGCACCCCGCCAAGCGACGTTTCCGACGCATTATCAATGTAGTGCAGCGGATAGGCCACCCGGGTGTTGGGGGTCAGGCTATCGTCGCTGAAGTCGATTTCGCGGGTGTGCGCGTCATAAACCATGTTCTCCACCACCGAGGCAAACATGCTGGTGGTGGCGTAGATGTCCGGCTCGGCTTCCTGGCTCAGATTGATGGTTTTGGCATAGCAACCACCCTCGAAATTGAAGGTGCCGTTATCGGACCAGCCGTGCTCGTCATCGCCAATCAGGGTGCGGTCCGGGTCGGCCGAGAGGGTGGTTTTGCCGGTGCCCGACAGGCCAAAGAAAATCGCGGTGTCGGCGGGGTTGCCGATGGCGTGGTTGGCCGAGCAGTGCATGGGCATCACATTGCGCTCCGGCAGCAGGTAGTTGAGCACCGTAAACACCGATTTTTTGTTTTCACCCGCATAGGAGGTGCCGCCGACCAGCACCAGCTTTTTCTCGAAGCTCAGCGCGATCACGGTTTCGGAGCGGCAGCCGTGGCGGGCCGGGTCGGCCTTGAAGCTGGGGCAGTTGATGAAGGTGAATTCGGGCACGAAGCTTTCCAGCTCGGCAAGCGCGGGGCGGCGCAGCATGGTGCGGTTGAAAAGCGCATGCCAGGCCAGTTCGGTGATCATGCGCACATTCAGGCGGTAGTCCGGGTCCGCCCCGCCGAACAGGTCTTCCACGAACACCTCTTTCCCCTTCAGGTGCGCCAGCATATCCTGATGCAGGGTTTCAAAGGCTTGCGGGTCCATGGGCGGGTTGTTTTCCCACCAGATGGTGTCCTTCACGGAAGGCTCATCCACCACAAATTTATCTTTTGGCGAGCGGCCCGTATGCACGCCGGTAGACACCAAAAACGCCCCGCCATTGCCAATATCGCCTTCGCCACGCATAACCGCGTGTTGCATCAGGGCGGGTTCCAAAAGATTGTAATATGCGGTTTTAACACCAAGAATTCCGGTTGCTTCAAGTGTTTGCGCCGGATTCACCTTGCCAGTCGTCATGATCTGGATGCTCCAATTACGAGGCCGCGGCCCCT
>JALWPC010000511.1 GCA_026995265.1 Paracoccaceae bacterium | reverse complement strand
CAGAGCCCGGTTGTATTCCGGCCAATTGGTCACGCGGTAGCGCGGTTTCGGGGTGACAAGCTGCGGGCGGATTCGAAGTTTCTGTACCATCCAAAGAATGAATCACGTCCCCGCACAAATAGGAATCCCCCAATCTTGCAAGGGTTCTATGCAACAACGCCCATTTTGCAAACTATCTTATTGTTTTTACGCATCTAATTAGCTTTTTAATTGACCCCACTAAACCAGTTTAGTGAGGTCAATTCAGCAAGCATTTCCTGCCGGCTCAAAACCAGCCCTTGACCCTCACGCCGCGTCAGGCCCCATAAGGTGATTCGTGACCAAGGAGGCAACATGAGTAAATACACGGTAAAACAGATCGCGCGGGCCGCCGGCGTATCGGTGCGCACCCTGCACCACTATCACGAGATCGGGCTTTTGGTGCCGCGCCATATCGGGGCCAATGGCTATCGCTATTATGGCGAGGCCGAGGCGTTGCGCTTGCAGCAAATCCTGCTGTATCGCGACTTCGGCATGCCGCTCTCGGAGGTGCGCGCCCTTCTGGACGCCCCGGATTTCAGCCCGATCGCCGCTCTGGAGCGCCACAAGGCGCGGCTGGAGGCCGAGGCGAAACGGCTGCCAAAGCTCATCCGCACCCTTGATCGCACCATTGAAAACCTTAAAGGAGACAGACCCATGAAGATCGAAGCATTATATAAAGCCTTTCCGCCTGAAAAGCAGGCGGCCTACGAGGCGGAACTCGCCAGCCAGGGGCCGGAAATGGCGGCGCGCCTGCGTCAGGCCAAAGCCCATAACGCGGCCAAGTCAGAGGCCCAAATGGCCTCGGATATGGCGGAACTGCGCGCGGTGGAAACCGCGCTGGCGGCGAACATGGCGGCGGGGCTGCCTGCTGACGCGGCCGAAAACACCCCGCTGGTGGCCCGCCACCGCGCCTGGGTTTCGGCCATGTGGGGGCGGGAATGTTCGCCCGAGGCCCATGTAGGGCTGGCGCAATTGTATGAAAGCTCGCCGGACTTTCAATCCCGCTATGAAGCCATCTCCGAGGGCTTCACCGCCTATATGTGCGCGGCCATTCGCGCTAATTCGCCCCAAAGCCCCGCTTAGGGCTTGAAATCCGGCCAAAATAGCCGCATCTATGCCGCGCGGGGGGCTGTCCCCCGCGTGGAACAAGATTGGAGAGCACATGGCCAAGGAAGAACTTCTCGAATTTCCCGGGGTCGTGACCGAGCTTTTGCCCAACGCGACCTTCCGCGTGGAGCTTGAGAACGGCCATGAGATTATCGCCCATACCGCAGGTAAAATGCGCAAAAACCGTATTCGCGTGCTGGCGGGCGATAAGGTGCAGGTGGAAATGAGCCCCTATGACCTGTCCAAAGGGCGGATCAACTACCGTTTCAAATAATGCGGCTCACTCTGGCCTCTGCCAGCCCGCGCCGGCTTGAGTTGCTGGCGCAAATCGGGGTGGTGCCCGACGATGTGCGCCCTGCCGACATTGACGAAACGCCCCTGAAAGCCGAATTGCCGCGCGTATATGCGGGGCGCATGGCGCGGGAAAAGGCGCTGGCAGTGCAGGCCGAAGGGCTGGTGCTGGCGGCGGATACCGTGGTGGCTGTCGGGCGGCGGATTTTGGAAAAGCCATGTGATGCGGCGGAGGCCGAGCGCTTTCTGCGGCTGCTCTCGGGGCGGCGGCATCGGGTGATTACCGGCGTGGCCCTGCGCCATGGCGACAAGCTGCGCCTCAGGCAGGTGGAAACCGCGGTGCGCTTCAAGCACATGTCTGACCCCGAAATTGCGGCCTATATCGCCTCAAACGAGTGGCAGGGCAAGGCGGGGGGCTATGGCATTCAGGGCCTCGCCAGCGCTTATATTCCGTGGATCAACGGCTCTTACAGCAACGTCGTCGGCCTGCCCTTGGCCGAGGTGTCCAACATGCTCACCAGCGCGGGGTATAGGCGATGAAGGGCACCCAAATTCTTCTTGACAAGATCGGAGGCCGCGAGGCCGCTGCCCTGATGGTCGATGGCCAGTTGCAGGATTTCCTACTTGATGCCAGCACTGATGCCCCGATGCCAAACGCGATTTACCGCGCGGTGGCGGATCGGCCGCTGAAGGGTATGCACGGGATTATGCTTAAGCTGGGCAACGGCCAAACCGGCTTCCTGAAGGAGGCGCGCGGCATCCGCCCCGGGCAGGCGCTCACCGTGCAGGTCAGCACCTTTGCCGAAGGCCGCAAGGCCCCGCCCGTGACCACGCGCCTGTTGTTCAAAAGCCGCTATGTGATCGTCACGCCCGACGCGCCGGGTATCAACGTCGCGCGCTCTATCCGCGACGAGGAAGAGCGCGTGCGCCTGCTGGAGCTGGCCCACGCGGCCTTTCAGGGCGTCGCCCACGGACTGATTTTGCGCTCGGCCTGCGCGGAGGAAGACGCCGAGGATATTCTGGCGGATATAGACCGGATGCTCGCCATTTGCACCGATGTGCTGGCGGTTGACACCCCCGAGCCGCAGCTCCTTCTGGAGGCCCCCAGCGCCAGCGAGCAAGCATGGGCCGAATGGACCACCCCCGCGCCTGACGAGATCGTCAGAGACACGGGTTGCTTTGAAAGCCATGACATCTGGCAGCATATCGAGGCGCTCAAGTCGCCGAAAGTGCCGCTGGAGGGCGGGGCTTACATGTATGTGGAACCCACCCGCGCGCTGGTGGCGGTGGACGTCAACACCGGTGCAAATTTCTCCCCCGCCGCCGCCCTCAAGGCCAATATCGCCGCCGCCCGCGCCCTGCCCCGCGCCCTGCGCCTGCGCGGGCTTGGCGGGCAAATCACCGTCGATTTCGCCCCGCTTGCCAAAAAGGACCGCCGCCAGATCGAACAGGTGATCAAAGCCGCCTTCAAGAAAGACAGCATAGAAACCATGATTCTGGGCTGGACGCCGCTTAGCCATCTGGAGCTGCAACGCAAACGCACCCGCCTGCCCCTGGAGCTGCCATGACCTGCCCGATTTGCAAAAAGAAAACCGCCCCCAAATACCGCCCCTTCTGCTCCAAACGCTGCGCCGATGTGGATTTGGCCAAGTGGCTGAACGGCGACTACGCCAGCCCCGCCGAAGAAATCGAGCCGGAGGAGGCCGAGGCGCTGGCCAAAATCCTTGCCGAAAAGCGGCTGAACTAACCCCGCCAAAAAAACGCCCATTGCCCCGCATAAACCGCTGGACACCTCCCGCATTTCCGCCTAAAACGCCCTCACCCAAGGCCATAGGCCAACCCGTGCCCGGGTAGCTCAGGGGTAGAGCAGTGGACTGAAAATCCTCGTGTCGGTGGTTCAAATCCGCCCCCGGGCACCATTTTTCACCTAACGGTCAATTTTGGTTGAGAGAATGATCGACGACATTGTGCCGTCTATCCCCTCAAGGCATCCGATTTCGTCAATCACCGCGTCCAGCATCTGCATGTTCGGGGCAGAAATAACCGCTGCAAGGTCATAGGGCCCGCTGATGGAATAAACCGTGGTGATCTGCAGAATATCCGAGAGCGCTTGCTGGATGGATGCCAGTTTCGCGGGCGGGAATTTGATCATCACCAAGGCCCGCACCCGCGCGCTGGCATGGGCATCTGACAGCTTCACCGTATATCCGGTGATCACCCCGTTGCGCTCCAGCTTTTGCAGGCGCATTTGCGCGGCAGTGCGGGAAACATTGAGCCGGCGGGCAAGGTCGGACACCGAAAGGCGGCCGTTCT
>JALWPC010000510.1 GCA_026995265.1 Paracoccaceae bacterium | reverse complement strand
AAAGGTTGCCCTCGTTGCTGCGATGAGAAAAGTTTTGACCATTTTGAACGCTATGCTCAAAAATAACCAGATGTGGAGAGAGCAAACGACTTGACTTTTTACACAGTTGCTCTGTGTGAACAAGAGAGGCACTCGCGCTTTGACCCCACCCCTACCCCCTCCTCGTAAACGGGGAGGGGAAGGGGTGGGGTTTAAACACAACGGTCGCGAAGGTTCTCCACGGGGGAGTTTCTTCACGACCATTTGTATTTTTCGTTAAATCCCCACCCCACTTAGAGCGAAGCGGGAATTTTGTCTGTGCTGCCGCTTATTGCAGCAACTCAACCAACGGCGGGATGGGAGCCTGATACTGGTTCGTCTCGTGGAATTGAATGTGCATGTGTTCGTGTCCATGAATAATCACGGTGTACGCCACAATCTGTGTATCGAGGGCTTCAACGTCGGTATGCCCATGGATAATCAAATCAGTATTCGGCATGATGAGGCTGCCAACAAAATTGATTCCGGTGCCGCCATGAAGTTTCACAGGAACCGTATTGCCCCAGGGTTTGTAAATCAGCAAGCCGCCGTAACCATTGGGGTCGTCCTCAGGCGGGGCGTGCATATCAAGGTTAGCGCCGCCGTGCCAAATCACAGTCCCTTCGGGTACATAGAAAAAGGCATCGCCGCTCGTGAAGGTTTCGCCAGTTCTATGATCCCCTCCATGACCTTTCATCTCAAAACTGGCAGAGCCTCTCGCATAGAAGCGGAAATGGTCGGCATTCAAGGTGCTGCCGCCGTTGATAATCAAATCACCATCTTCTGGATAGTATTCCAGTCCGTCAAAATCCATCACCGAGCCGCCATTGATGGTCAAGTCAAAATTATCCTGCGGGACAATTTTGACATCGCCTCCGGTGATGTTCTTGGGTCCGCCATTGAAAGTCATGTGGTCATACACACAGTACACGCCGCTTTCCATGGTAACTTCATCCACGCCACCCTGTATGGTAATCCCATTGACATAATTGCCGGGTTGCAGGGTAACATGAGCGCCGTCCGGATAGTTATTCCATTCGCTCTTTGTAATCGTAGGCAACCCGCTGCAACTGGGCGGCGCAGGAGGCGCAGGAATAAAAGAAAAGTCCGGCGGCAGAGGCTGTTGCGGCACACCAAAGGTAACAGTAGGCGGATATGGGTTGCTTTCGCTGATGGTATAGCCATCTATCTTCGTACCGGGCTTAAAATAAGCGCCGCCGACAATCGCAATGCCTGTATCCGTATTGACGGTTGTTGGGTCATGGTTGGGAGACCCTCCGCCTCCAATTGTCACCGCCTGTTCGCTATCGCTGTTGACAAATATTCCGCTGTCTTCTATGTCTAGCGTAACATGGCCATGAATTTCTAAGGTGCCCCATTTCTTGTGGTGATGGAAAGAATCGTTTTCATGCGGACTTAAAACAACTAAGGCGCGCCCGCCATACAAAGATTCATGTCTCCCTTTGCGCACATGAGAAATTGCGTGGGCTTGTATATCCACCGAATCTTTGCCAACAACTTTAGAAACGCCCGTCTGCGTACTGGATTCGATCGTCACCCGAATGTAAAATTCGTTATTGTTCTGAAAATACGCAGCGTTGTGAGTTGGCGTGGAGCCGACATCTCCTTTCACGTCGTCCAACTCCGTCGAGATGTCGATGGTAACGGTATTGTCCGTACCGTTGTTGTCGTATCCATTATCCGCGGCGACATTATAGGCTGCTGTATACGGATCGCTATCCTGTGCAATTGCCATCGCCGCCGCCATCGCCGCGTTATCCGCAGCGTTTTGCGCGTCGCGCCGATCCGCCATTGCCATGCCGCCATCAATGGCTAAGCCGGTCAAGGCAATCAGCCCGACAATGCCCAGCACGAGCAAAACCAACGCTTGCCCGGCTTCTTGCTTTTTTCGTCTAAACATAGAACACCTCCAGAAACATACACGGTTTACATATTTATCGTACATCGCTTGCGGGTAAATGTACCCTACATTTTTGTCAGATTCATTACAAAAGAATAGAAATTATGGACAGGCAGGCCACAGAATAGTATCGGTCATAGAGGCTTGGAGAGGGATGGTCTGCCTTCCTAAAATCGCGCCTAAAAAAGGCATGGTAATGCGATAGTCGTAAGAAACGTCCACTGTAATCGTCCCTCCCGCGCAAGGCGGGTCAGAAGTAGTAATTTGTACATCAACATCTGGATTGTTCACCATCGGTATCGGTCTATCCGACGCGCCTCTGGCACGCGCTTCTATGGCGCTGGTGTTCAACGGTTCGCCACTATCATAGACGCCATTGTCGTTCGTATCCTCAATCGCGTGAATCGAGCCGTAAAACGCGCCTTCCTGCGCCGCGTCGCTCAATTCAACGTAGGTAAAAAAGGCGCTCCCCAAATCCACCGCGCCCGCCACCAAAATCAACAAAAAGGTAATGGAAGCGGCAAATTCGACCAGGCTTTGCGCCTTCTCCAAAGGTCTGTGCATCCGGTTTCGTCTCGATTTATTCATCATTGCGAACTCAAATCGCCGCAACGGGTGGTGGTAATCGTAATCAACGAACTTGTAGATTTCGAAAAATACAATTTAAACGTATTATCGCCCGGATGTATTTCGAAATTTCCGTTAATCACATGCAAACCGTCCTTGTCTGTGCCATTAAACAGAACTTGCCCATTATATTCCACTCTATTTAAGTACCTGCGTCCCACCCGACTCCACTGGATTTTGATCGTCGTGATATAGAGGGGATCATTGTCGTTATACGTTACAACCCATTCAACTTCGTCTCCTGAAGGGATGGGTCCATCATGCTCCAAATCGCACACAGGTGTATTGGTCGGCGTAGGAGTGCCGGGTGTGTTAGACGGCGTAGGTGTATTAGATGGCGTGGGCGTGTTAGACGGCGTAGGTGTATTGGATGGCGTGGGCGTGTTAGACGGCGTAGGTGTATTGGATGCAGTGGCTGTAGGCGTATTAGATGGCGTAGGCGTAGGAATCGGGGTGTCAGTCGGCGTAGGCATCGGCGTATTGGTCGGCGCAGGTGTAGCAGTAGCGCCGCTTCCATCAGATACAGGCGTTTTCCCCAGCGTAATCTGCCCGAGGTAGGTGCGCGCCGAGGTCACCGACCAAGTATGGCTTCCCAGCGGCACCAACGGCACCACCGGTTCATACGAGGTGGTTACGGTGACGACAATGCGGGTGCCGGATTGAGGCTGAAAAGTCGTTGTGCTTCCGGAGCAGGTTGCTTGAACAGCCGTGTCAGGACCGCTATCGTATTGAATCAGAATATCATCATCTTCTAAATCAAAAATCGTCGCCATGCGCCGCGCAGCCGCCCGTATCCCATCGCAATCCTGAGCGTAGGGAACATCTGAGTCATTTTTTCCCGTCGTCACGGCATAACGGACTGCCTCACGGCTGGCGCTAATGAGAGACGAGTAGATAAAGATCATACGTCCGACTTCAATCAATCCAAGCACCAGCATTAAAAGCACCGGCAAGACCAGAGCAAATTCCACCATGGTCTGACCGCGTTTCTTGTGAAGCAAGCCTGTTTTTCTCATCTTTCGCCTATTCATTCTACGAAAAGCCGTGTCTTATCCAACACTCAACTTCATTCTATTTAGCCTGAATTTCGGATAAAAGGAAACCTCGCCGCACATGTCATTTCGAGCCGCTTCGCGGCGAGAAATCTTTTCGCAAATGAGATAAAAAGACAAACTGC
>JALWPC010000509.1 GCA_026995265.1 Paracoccaceae bacterium | reverse complement strand
AGATTATGGACAAGCTGGTGAAAGAGCGCGGCATGGGGCTGATTTTCATCAGCCACGACCTGAATTTGGTGTCGAGCTTTTGTGACCGCGTGCTGATTATGTATGCGGGCCGCGTGGTGGAGACGCTTCCGGCGGACAAGCTGCATGAGGCGCAGCACCCCTATACGCGGGGCTTGCTGAATTCCTTGCCACGGCTGGATGCACCGCGCGAGCGGCTGGAGGTGCTGACGCGGGACCCGGCCTGGGCCAAAGAGGAAAGTGTGAGCGGATGAACGGCATCGAGATTGAAGGCTTGAACGTCTGGTTCGGGGAATATGAAGAGCGGGTGGACGCGGTGAAGGGGGCTAACTTAAGCGTGCCCAAGGGCGGCAGCTTTGGGCTGGTGGGCGAGAGCGGCTCGGGGAAATCGACGATTTTGCGGGCGATTATGGGGCTGGCGCCGACGTGGTCCGGCAAGATCGAAGTGCTCGGCAAGCCGGTGGAAAAGCCGCGCGCGCGAGATTTTTACCGCGCGGTGCAGATGGTGTTTCAGGACCCTTACGCCAGCCTACACCCGCGGCATTCGGTGGATCAGGTGCTGAGCGAGACGCTCTCGCTGCACGGGTTTGGTGACATTGATAAGCGGATTTCCAAGCTGCTGGATGATGTGGGGCTGGGGCCGAGCTTCCGGTTTCGCTACCCGCACCAGCTTTCAGGCGGGCAACGGCAGCGGGTGGCGATTGCGCGGGCGCTGGCCCCCGAGCCGCAAATCCTGCTGCTGGACGAGCCCACTTCGGCGCTGGATGTTTCGGTGCAGGCGGAGATTTTGAACCTGCTGACCGACCTGCGGGCCGAGCATAAGCTCACCTACCTGATGGTGAGCCACGACCTTGCGGTGGTGGGGCATATTTGCCAGGATATTGCCGTGATGCAGCTTGGCGAGATTGTGGAAACGCTGGGGGTGGAGGATATGCGGGCGATGAAGACGTCGCACCCCTACACCAGGCATTTGCTGGAGAGCAGTTTGCAAAGTGCAGCGGGGTAGGGTGCGTGGTCTCCACACACCTTATGGTGGGTGCGCGCGCCTGCCCCGCATTTACGGTTCTTGCCGCGCCCACATGTAGCCGCCAAACAGGCCGAGCACCGCCCAGCTTATGGCTGACACACCGATGCTGAGGCCGACGAACTCGCCTTGCATTTCCGGCGGCACAACCCCGCCGAAGGCCGCCGGGTGCGGGGCGCCGATGATGTGGGGGAGGGCCAGAAGGGCTATGCCTGCGCCCCAGAGGGCCCAGTTTTTGCCAAAGGCGATGGCGGCAATCCCTGCCGTGCTGGCCACAACGGTGCCCAGCCACCAGAGCTGGCGCTCTTGCAGCGGGGCGGCGGCGGAGGCTGGTAGCTCGGGCGGCAGGCCAAGCGAGGGGGCGAGGATGACCGCACCAAAGCCCGCCAGCCCCCATAATATGCCGCTACGGGCGGTAACTTTTATGCCGCTGCGCGCCGCGAGGCCAAAGACTGCGACCAGCACAAAGGCATAGCCGAGTGCCGTAAGCGTGGTGGAAAGCGCGGTGCGGGCGCTGCGGGAGGCCCAGCTTTCTGCCGGGGCCGGGGCGGGCTCGGCGGCGTGGGCCATGGCGCTGTGGCTGTCGTTGTGGTCGGGGGCGACCTCCTGAACCACGCCTGCATAGTGGAATTTGCGGCCGCTTTCATATTCCTCGGCCTCCAGAATCAGCGGGGATAGCAGGGTGATTTGCAGCACGGCCATGATCAGCCCCGCGCCAAAACCGGCGGTAAGGGCGCTGGTGATGAGTTTTTTCAGCATTGTTTTGGTCCTTCAGGCAAAGCCGAGCGGGCGCGAAGGCCAAGGGGCAATCGCGGCGGCGGCTATGTTTTGATCAGAATTCAGTGGCAGGGAAACCCGGTGGCATGGCGGGTGTCATGCTCGAAATCATGGATGGTCTGCGAGCTGGCAAACCCTGTCATAAAGATAATGCTGACGCCGATAAAGGCGGTGAAAACAATCGCGGCAAGGCCGGTATCGGCTGTGCTGGCGGTTTTGGTCGCTGTGTTCATTTTATGGCTCCTTCAGCCGTCTTCCCCGACGGCATGGTTACGGTTCAGGCAAGGGCCGGTCTCCTGGCTCGTGGTCTGAAGCGCGCCGCCTTCCCGGGCCAAGCCCAGTGGCATCGTGGCGCGCAAACCCACCTACAGTCGCGGGGGCGGCTGCTGCATTCGGGCCTCGTTTGGTCTCCCGTTACAGCATTCCCGTTTCATCCCCGTGCGTTTCGCACAATGGGGAACCTTTGCCCCTTCAGGGATGCACCGAATGCGCGTCGCTGTCAATCGAAATCGCAGGTGCGGTTTTTTGTCTTGGCTTGATCTCGATCAATAAAGTTAAGTGAGTATGCGCTATCAACATGGCGAAAATAAAATGGGGGCACGCATGGGACATATTCACGCCAGCAAGAAATGCCAGGGATGCGCGCTGTTTGCCGATTCCAAGCTGTTTTGCGCCCAGTTGAATGGGGCGGAGCTGGATGCGCTGTCGCAAAAATCCCGCACGTTGAGCATGAAGCGCGGCGATAGCCTCGAGCACGAGGCGCTGGCCCATTGGCCGCTGATCGCCATTGACAGCGGCGTGCTGAGTATGCAGCACCTGTTGCAGGACGGGCGCAAAACCATTGCGGCGCTGTTCATGCGCGGCGATATTGTCGACCTGCGCAACGTCTCCAACCGCAACCGCGGGGCGCTGATTGCGCTGGGCAAGGTGGATGTGTGCCGCCTGTCGCCCAAGGTGTTCGAAGACGTGATGGCCCGCAACCCCGATGCGCAACGGGTGATCTGGGAAAACCTGCGGGACCAGGCCTTTCGCGCCATGGACCATTCGGGCGATATTGCCAAAAAGCAGGCGCTGGAAAAGCTGGCCTCGTTTATTTTCGAGTGCCGCAACCGGCAGGTGGGCTATAAAGACGGCGATTTGGTGGAGATTCCGGTGCGGCGGGTTGACTTGGCGGAATATCTGGGCATGCAGCCGGAAACCGTGAGCCGCTGTTTCAAGGACCTGGAAAAGCGCGGAATCATCGAGGCTCCAAGCCTGAAAATGCTTCGGCTTCTGAATGTGCCCATGCTGCGGCGGATCGCCAATGGCGATAAAGACGCGCCGATCCGCGAGGGCAAAATGAAAGTGCTCAAATTCGCCGGGTAGGCACGCCAAAACCGGCGTCGGCCGCAGCCTTCACCGTATTTACTGTGCCAATGTATGGCCCCGGGCGGGAAATTCCCTGGCCTTGAAAAAGGAAAATCGCGTCGGTTGGCTTGGTGCCAAACGGTTTTACTCGTTACTCGATACAGTCCAAGTGGCCGCCTTTAGATTTGGTGTCGGCGGAACGCAAATGGCGTTGGTGTTGACATGCCCGACGCGATGTTCCCGAAGCCTGTGCGGCTTTGTCTGGCATGGGAACAGTTTTAACAAAACTTTATGAATGGGGCGTAACCGACGCGCGCGGTGGTTTGGCTGCGGGCGCAACACCCGCGTTTATTGCCGGAAATAACTACGTTCCTAGGAATCTATATACCTAGGAACCTAGTTATGTTGTAAAGTGAATGTGTCCAAAAATCACACAATAACATAGAGTTACGCGTAAAAAAATACATCTGGGCTTGAAAGCTCCTGATGTTTCGTGTTGCAAAAACCTGTTGCCGGAAGATTACATTTCAGCCGCTATAGGTTTCATCCAGCCCATAGCCCGCCGCGCGCACAGTGCGAATC
>JALWPC010000508.1 GCA_026995265.1 Paracoccaceae bacterium | reverse complement strand
ATGTTAAGGGCATTCTGGTGAACATCTTTGGCGGCATCATGCGTTGCGATGTGATCGCCGAGGGGGTGATTGCTGCCGTGAAGGAAGTGGGCCTGAAAGTGCCGCTGGTGGTGCGCCTGGAGGGCACCAATGTGGAGAAGGGCAAGGAGATTCTCAACAATTCCGACGTGGATGTGATCGCCGCCGATGACCTTGGCGATGCTGCCGAAAAAATTGTTAAAGCCGTGAAGGGAGCCTGAGCCATGGCCGTTCTTGTAAATGAAAATACCAAGGTAATCTGCCAGGGGCTGACCGGCTCGCAGGGCACCTTCCACTCTGAGCAAGCCATTGCCTATGGCACCAAAATGGTGGGCGGGGTGACGCCGGGCAAGGGGGGGCAAACCCATATTGGCCTGCCGATTTTCAACACCGTGGCCGAGGCCAAGCACGCAACCGAGGCCAACGCCACCGCGATTTATGTGCCGCCGCCTTTTGCAGCAGATGCTATCCTTGAGGCGATTGACGCGGAGATGGAGCTGATTGTGGCCATCACCGAGGGTATTCCGGTGCTCGACATGATGAAGGTGAAGCGGGCGCTGCAAGGCTCCAGGTCTACGCTCATCGGGCCGAATTGCCCGGGGGTGATCACGCCGGATGCCTGCAAAATCGGCATTATGCCGGGGCATATCCATAAGCGCGGCTCGGTGGGGGTGATTTCCCGCTCCGGCACGCTGACCTATGAAGCGGTGAAGCAAACCACCGACATCGGCCTTGGGCAAAGCACCTGTATCGGCATCGGCGGCGACCCGATCAAGGGCTTTGAGCATATCGACGCGCTGGACCTCTTGCTGCATGACGACGAGACCCAGAGCATTATTATGATCGGGGAAATCGGCGGCTCGGCCGAGGAAGACGCGGCGCAGTTTATTAAGGACATGGCCAAGAAGGGCATTGTGAAGCCGATTGCCGGCTTTATTGCCGGCCGCACGGCACCCCCGGGCCGCCGCATGGGCCACGCGGGCGCGATTGTCGCCGGTGGCAAAGGCGGCGCGGAAGACAAGATCGAAGCGATGAAGTCAGCTGGCATTGTGGTGGCCGAAAGCCCTGCGGGCCTTGGCGAAGCCGTGCTCAAGGCGATCGGGTAAATTAAAGGAGGCGGCTTTAAGGCCGCCTTTAACGTGTCAGATATGGACTTTATTATGAACAAATTTATTTTTGCTGCGGCGTCTTTAGCTTTATTAGGTTGCGAATCCGTGCCCGTTCCGGCCCCTACGGCAGTGGCCGAGCAACCAACGCCAGCCGCCAATATAGAGCCAAATTCCGGCATGAACCGAGAGTCCATCTCCGCCATTATGGGCATTGAAAATAAAATTGTTGTGTTTTTTGTGGCCGCAAATGCGGACCCAGCACAACTTGCCGCCGCCCCAGCCAAACTTTGCGCCTCGCGCGGGTTGCGCCTGGTTAGCGCAGAGATCAAAGACCTTGAGCATCCGGCATCCATGCCCGGAATTCGTAAATTAGTAGCAACCTGCCGTTAACGCCACTCGGAGGCCCACCCGATGAATGACCAATCTAACAACGACCAATTCCATGCTGAAAGCTTTCTGCAAGGGCATAATCTTGAATATGTCGAGCAGCTTCAGGCGCGCTATGCAGGGGACCCGGCTTCGGTGGACGAAAGCTGGCGGAAATACTTCGCGGCGCTGGGCGTGGCGGCGGCAGATGCGAGGGCCGAGGCCAACGGGCCAAGCTGGGCGCGCCGGGACTGGCCATTGCAGCCCGCCGACGAGCTGACGGCGGCGCTCGACGGGCAGTGGCCCGCAGAGCCGGAAAAGGCGGCGGACAAGATCCGCGCCAAGGCGGCCGAGAAGGGGGCCTCTATTTCCGAGGCGGAGCTGCGCCAGGCGGTGCTCGACTCCATCCGCGCCCTGATGCTGATTCGCGCCTACCGCATTCGCGGCCACCTTTCCGCCGACCTCGACCCGCTGCGCCTTGAACCCCCCAAGCCCCACCCGGAGCTGGACCCGGCCATGTATGGCTTCACAGAAGCCGATATGGACCGGCCGATTTTCCTTGATAACGTGCTGGGGCTGGAACATGCCTCGATGCGCGAGATTGTCGAAATCGTCAAGCGCACCTATTGCGGCACCTTCGCCCTGCAATACATGCATATTTCCGATGCCGCGCAGGCGGGCTGGCTCAAGGAGCGCATCGAGGGCTACGGCAAGGAAATCGGCTTTACCAAGGAGGGGCGCAAGGCCATTCTCAACAAGCTGGTGGAGGCCGAGGGCTTCGAGAAATACCTGCATGTGAAATACATGGGCACCAAGCGCTTTGGCTTGGACGGTGGCGAGAGCCTGATCCCGGCCATGGAGCAGATTATCAAGCGCGGCGGAGCGCTGGGGGTGGAGCAGATCGTGATCGGCATGCCGCACCGTGGGCGGCTTTCTGTGCTGGCCAACGTGATGGGCAAACCGTTTCGGGCGATTTTCAACGAATTTCAGGGCGGGTCCTTCAAACCCGATTCGGTCGAGGGCTCGGGGGATGTGAAATATCACCTCGGGGCCAGCTCCGATCGCGAATTTGATGGCAACAAGGTGCACCTGAGCCTGACCGCCAACCCGTCCCACCTGGAGGCGGTGAACCCTGTGGTGCTGGGCAAGGTGCGCGCCAAGCAGGAGCAGATCGGCGATGTGGAGCGCTCCCGCGTGTTGCCGGTCTTGCTGCATGGTGACGCTGCTTTTGCCGGCCAGGGGGTGGTGGCGGAGTGTTTCGGCCTTTCGGGCCTGCGCGGCCACAAAACCGGCGGCACCATTCATATTGTGGTCAATAACCAGATCGGCTTTACCACCTCGCCGCACAACTCGCGCTCTTCCCCCTACCCGACGGATATTGCCCTGATGGTGGAAGCACCGATTTTCCATGTGAACGGCGATGACCCCGAGGCGGTGGTGCACGCCGCCAAGGTGGCCACCGAGTTCCGGCAAAAATTCGGCAAGGATGTGGTGATCGACATGTTCTGCTATCGCCGCTTTGGCCATAACGAGGGGGATGAGCCGATGTTCACCCAGCCTCTGATGTATAAGGCGATCAAGAAGCACAAAACCACCCTGCAGCTTTATACCGAAAGGCTGGTGGCCGATGGCCTGATGCCCGAGGGCGAGATTGACGAGATCAAAACCAAGTTTCAGGCCTTTCTGGCCGAGGAATTCGAGATCGGTTCCGAGTATAAGCCCAACAAGGCCGACTGGCTGGATGGCCGCTGGTCGAAAATGCGGCGCAATACCGAGGAATACCAGCGCGGGGTGACGGGGGTTGATCTGGCGCGGGTGAAGGAGGTGGGCGAGGCGCTCACCCGCCTGCCCGAGGGCTACAAGGCCCATAAAACCGTGCTCCGGCTGCTGGAGGCCAAGAAAAAGATGATCGAAACCGGCGAGGGGATCGACTGGGCCACCGGCGAAGCGCTGGCCTTTGGCACCCTGCTTCTGGATGGCTACCCGGTGCGCCTTGCCGGGCAGGATTGCACGCGCGGCACCTTTAGCCAGCGCCATTCCGGCATTATTGATCAGGAAACCGAGGAGCGCTATTTGCCGCTCAACCATATCAAGCCCGGGCAGGCGGAGTATGAGGTGATCGACTCGATGCTCTCGGAATACGCGGTGCTGGGCTTTGAATACGGCTATTCGCTGGCCGAGCCCGACACGCTCACTCTCTGGGAAGCGCAATTCGGCGACTTTGCCAATGGCGCGCAGATCATGATTGACCAGTTCGTCAGCTC
>JALWPC010000507.1 GCA_026995265.1 Paracoccaceae bacterium | reverse complement strand
GTCGCCGTTGGGGCACCTGAACGAGGTCGCCAAATTCATGGACCCGCGCCTGCTGGATTTCCCGATCATCTGGGCCGCTGCGGGCACGCCTTACCACGTGTTTGCCATTGCCCCCGCCCTGTTGGCCTAAAGGACTGGCGCGCAAGTAGTTGATTTCACGGAATAATGTAGGGCTGGCGTAGGGCGGGCTTCAGCCCGCCACCCCCTCCAAGGCCATAAGCACCGAGCGCGCCGCCCGCAGGCCCGGGTCCTCGCCCCCCTTGCCCAGGGCCTTGATCGCCCGCGCGCCAACCCTCACCTGCGCCGCCCGTGCAGCGGGGTCATCAAGCAGCCCGCGCATGGCCCCAAGCAGGTTTTCCACCGTGCAGTCTTGTGGGGCAAATTCCGGCACCGCCTTGCTCTCGGTCAGCAGGTTTACCAGCGTAAACGAAGGCGCCCGCATGGCGCGGCGCATGATTTCGGCGGTCAGCCAGTTGGTTTTGTAGCCAATCACCATCGGGGTGCCGACAGCCGCCAGTTCGATAGAAACAGTGCCAGAGGCGGCCAAAGCCAACTCCGAGGCGGCAAAGGTGGCGGTTTTCAGGCCAGAGTCTGGCAGGATAAACTCGGCCTCAAGGCCGGAATCGGCCAGCATCCGCTCCAGCGGCTCCACCAGATGCGCGCCCGCCACCGGAATGGCGAAACGATAGCCCGCGAGCTGCCGCGCCACGGCAAAGAAAATCGGTGCAAGGCGGGTGATTTCGCCCATGCGGGAGCCGGGCAACAGGGTGATCAGCGGGCCGCCTGCTCGCAGTTTCGCCACCGTTGCGGGGTCCGGCGGAGCTTCCGCCACCACGGGATGGCCGACGAAATCGCAGGTCATGCCCGCGGCCTGCATATAGGGCGGCTCGAAGGGCAGGAGCGCCAAAACGTGGTCCACATGCGCCGCCATTTTCGCCGCCCGCCCCGGCTTCCATGCCCAGACAGACGGGGCGACATAATGAATGATTTTGCCCTTGAAGGCGGCGCGCACCCGCGCGGCCAGCCGCAGGGTGAAGCCCGGGCTGTCGATGGTGATCAGCGCATCGGGGGCCTTGGCCAGCACATCCTGCGCCGTCTGTTCCAGGCGCTTTTTCAGGTGGCGGTATTTGGGCAAAACCTCCAGCAGGCCAAAGATCGCCAGCTCGTTCATGTCGAACAGGCTCTCTAGCCCCTCGGCCTGCATCAGCGGCCCGCCGATGCCGTAAAACTCAATGTTTTCTGGCGCTTGCGCCTTCAGCCCCCGCATCAGCGCCGCGCCGAGGCGGTCGCCGGAGGCCTCGCCGGCCACAAGGTAAAACCTCAGCGCCCCCATAGGAACAGCCCGAGCTTATCCGCACGGGCCACGGTTTCCGCCTGCCCGAGCACCAAGGTTTGCCCCGCCTGCACCACCACCCCCGCCAGCCCCGCAGCGGCGGCCATGGTGAAGGTCTCCGGCCCGATGGCGGGCATATCGAGGCGCATATCCTGCCCGGGCTTGGCGCGCTTCAACAGCACCCCCTTGCTGCCATTTTTATCGGGCAGGCGGGCGGGGTTTTCCGCCACAAAGCGCAGCATGGCATCGGTGCCCTGAAGGCTTTCCAGCCCGAGGCACAGCCCCTGCGCCACCACCGCCCCCTGCCCCACATCCACCGCACCAAGCGCGGCGACGATCTCGGCGGCGCGGTCGGCATCCTTGCGGTCCTCATCGCTGGGCTGGGCTTTGGTCGGCACGCCTTCAGCCGCCAACAGGCCGGGCAAGGCTTCATGCACGCCGATCACCTCAAACCCCTCGGCCTCAAACAGGGCCGCCACAATCCCGAGCGTCGAATTATCGCCGGATTTCATGGCGTTCATCACCACTGGCGCCAAGCGCAGGCCCGTTGCGTCGAATCGCAGAGGGTTGAGCCGGGGTCGGCCCATAGCCCCGCCCATTGTGACGGTCGAGACCTCGGCTTTCTTGAGGTTTTTGAACAGCTTGCCCGGCTTTTCAAAAGCGGCCTTTATCACGGGGTGGCCATCGAGCCAATCCAGCTCAACCCCCTCAAATTGCACCACCACATAGCCCTGCCCGCGCGCTGCGCAATCCTCGGCCAGCAGCCGAGGGAGCGCACCGCTGCCCGCGATAATCCCGAGCTTAGCCATTATTTTGCCTTCGGGGTGCAGAAGGAGCGCTCAGAATCGCTGAGCACAAATTCCAGAATTTGCCGCATCCGCGGGTCTTCTTCGGCTTCCAGCAAGCTTTCCGCCCGCGCCCGCAGGCTGCCCTCGCCGGAAAACAGCGCCTTAAAGCCCGCCCGCAGGGCCGAGATTTCCGCCCGCGCCAACCCGCGCCGCTTCAGCCCGATCAGGTTCAGCCCCGCCAGCTTTGGGCGCTCGCCCATCACCGAGCCATAGGGGATGACATCAGCCACCACCATGGAGAGCGCGCCGATAATCGCCCCCTCGCCGATGCGCACGAACTGGTGCACCCCGGCCAGCCCGCCGATAATCGCCCCGTCGCCCACCTCCACATGCCCCGCCAGCGAAGCATGGTTGGCCAGCACTACACCATTGCCCACACGGCAATCATGGCCCACATGGGTGCCGAGCATGAACAGGTTGTCATCGCCGATTTCGGTGAGCCCGCCACCGCCCGCAGTGCCCGGGTTGATCGACACGCTTTCGCGGATCATGTTGCGCGCCCCGATGCGCAACCGGGTTCTTTCCCCGGCGAATTTCAGGTCTTGCGGCTGGGAACCGACCGAGGCGAAGGGCCAGATTTCTGTGCCCGCGCCGATCTCGGTATCGCCCGCCACCACCACATGGGAGTGCAGCCGCACACCCGCGCCTAGGCGCACCCCGGGGCCGATATGGCAAAATGGGCCAATCCGGCAGCCCGCACCTATTTCGGCCCCGTCCTCGACAATGGCACCTGGATGGATCATTCGTCTTTGGGCAGCACGATCATGGCGGTGAACTCGGCTTCAGCCATAAGCTTGCCCTCAACAAATGCCTTGCCGCCGAATTTCCAGACGTTACCGCGCTTGCGGATCAGGTCCACATGCAGTTCCATCTGGTCTCCGGGTTCCACGATTTTGCGAAACTTGGTGGCTTCAAGCGACATGAAGTAAACCAGCGGATTTTTCCCCGCCAGATCAAGGGTTTCCACCACCAGCGCCGAGGCGGTTTGCGCCATGGCTTCCACGATGAGCACCCCTGGAAACACCGGTTTTTCAGGGAAATGCCCCTGAAAAATCCCCTCGTTCACCGTCACATTTTTGATGCCGACAGCACTTTGCCCCAACACCACATCCCGCATTTTGTCGATATACAGAAAAGGGTAACGGTGCGGCAGAAGCTCTTTTACCCGATGTATATCGAATGAAAGCGTGTCAGTTTTGGGGTCCGTCATTTTGCGATCCTAGTTGATTAATCATATCCGGATTTTCAGCATATGCTTTGTCCAGCAAGTCAATGGCTTCCCTTGTAATATCCAGATTCCGATTAAACAAGAGTGCAGACCGCCGCTCGATGATAAGCGTGGCATTGTAGCGCTGCATGACCTTCGCCAAAATCGGGGCTGTGACCCCGAAAAATGCGCGATGGCGGGCTTCTGTATTGGCGATCAGGTTGGCGTCGTTGGTTTCTTGCGCCGCGCGGGCCGCCACGACCTTGGCGTCGAATTCGTCTGCCAGCACCTGAAAATCTTCCGGCGACATGGTATCACGCAATTCGGTGAGGTGCTTTTCCTCAGCCTCGAACGCGGCCCCGATCCTGCGGCCTTC
>JALWPC010000506.1 GCA_026995265.1 Paracoccaceae bacterium | reverse complement strand
GTCTCTTCGGGCGGGCGTAGCAGGAAATGCCTGCCGATGCAAACCCGAAAAGGGAATAGAAGCGCGGAACATAGCCTTTTTCCGGCAAATCGCAAGGGCTAATTGCCGCGCTTTGGAGCGCGCCGGAACGGGCAGCATTTTGCCTTTACTCAACGCCTTGGCTCACCCGGCCACCCAGTTCGATACATACCTCTGTAGACATGTCAAATATGACATGTCTACAGAGGTATGTATTGATGTTCATAAGAAAGCGTGTGGGAAGATGGGTGGTTTAGTGAAGGGGCTTATTTGAGTCTTAAACGCGGCGTGGCGTTGTAGGCCGGAATCAGGAAAATTACGCCCCACAGGCCACTGGCAAACACACGGCCCGGCATCCAGCCGAATGTCAGGTCCGGCACCATGTTAAACCCCGTGGCAGGCGTTAGGCCGATCGCGCCGAAAAACCACACCAGCACCCCGCTGGTGAAGCCGCCTAGTGCGCCCGCGATAAACACCCATAACAGGGTTTTAAGCGCCGTCATCACGCGCCCCCAACTTGTCCCGCAAAGCCGCCAGCCCTGCAAAAGCCCTGGTTTCTTCGTCCTTGATCGGTGCGGCCCCTTCAGGCTCGGCGGTGACGTGCAAAACCCCGGCCGTATCCACGCGCGGATAATCGGGCATGGCCAGCGACAGCGCCTCCACGGCCACATGGCCAAGGTCGATCACCTCGCCCAGCGGCTCGACATCGTCTTCCAGCACATCCTCGGGCGTGTCGACCTCGATCATGGATTCGGGCAGAAAGCGCAGGCGCACTTTGGTGTCGATTCGGGTTTTCACCGGCTCCAGCGTCACCACGCAATCCTGCGTAATCGAGGCCCCGAGCGTGCCCTCCACCAGCCAGCCGTGCTTGCCAATGGGGCTGATCGCACCCGCAAACCGCATTTTCCGCAGGCCCCGCAGGCCGAGCACCTGCCGTATGGCCTCCACCTCGGCCTCGGTCGGGCTTTCTTCAAATGCAATCGCTTTATGGGCCCGCAGGCGCGCCACCTCTTTAGGGCGCTCAAACGGGGCAGGGGGGAGCGTTTCGGCCATTTATCACGCATCTTTCCGGTTTTGCGGCGCGCATTGCTTGCGTCAGCCGCGTGAATATGGAACATAGGGGCAATCCCCCGATCGGGGGAAAGTATATGTGCCGTGAAACCTTTATGAGCAAGGGTGATATGAAAAAGTTTTTGGTTATGCCGCTTTTGGGGGCGGGTTTGCTGGTTGCAGGATGTGTGCCCAAAGTGGATGTGCATGGCTATGTGCCCGTTGCCGAAGAGATCGCCAGCATTGCCGTAGGGGACAGCCAGGACAGCGTGCTCGCCCGCCTCGGGGAACCAACGACACGCGGGCTGGAAGGCACCAATGCGTGGTATTACATTTCCTCTAAGGTGCGGCGGGTTGCGTTTTTTGCCCCGCAGGAATTTGAGCGCCAGATTGTGGCGATCACCTTCAGCGGCGCGCGCGTTGCCAGGATCGAGCATTACGGGCTTGAGGACGGGCGGCTGATCAACCTCAACACCAATACCACCGTTACCGACGGCCGCAAGCTCACCTTCTTCGAGCAATTCCTTGGCAACCTTGGCAATTTCAGCGCCGAGAGCTTTATTGGTGGCGGTCGCTGAGCGCAGCTAGACTTCGCTAAAAGCGGGCAGCCAGATGGTAAAGGTGCTTCCCTTTCCGGGGGTTGACTGAATGTCCAGCGCCCCTTCATGCCGGTTCAGAATGTGCTTTACAATCGCCAGCCCCAGCCCTGTGCCGCCCTGATCACGGCTTTTGGCCACGCTCACACGGTAAAAACGCTCGGTCAGGCGGCCAAGGTGTTCAGGCGCCAGGCCGGGGCCGGTATCCTGCACCGACAGGCCGATCTGGCCTATATGTCCGGCATCGGCGGGGGGGGTAAACAACCTGACCGGCTGGCTCTGGTCTCCGTATTTCAGCGCATTTTCCAGCAGGTTGACCAGAACCTGCAAAAGCTGGTCGTGGTCGCCGCGCACCCGGGGCATTTCGGCGGGAAGGTCGCAAATAACCGGGGTGCCAAGGCGTTCGGCCAGGGGCTGCACGGCGGTGGCGGCCTCGCTGGCCAAAGCGGGCAGGGCGCAGGGGCTAAGGGGGCGGTTGTGCTCCTCAATCTCGATTTTGTTCAGTGACATCAGGTCGTTCACAAGGTTCTGCATCCGGCCTGCCTGCTTGGCCATCACCGCCAGAAACCGCGCGCGGGCTTCCGGGTCATCCCTGGCGTGGCCTTGCAGGGTTTCGATATAGCCCAGAATGGTGGCCAGCGGGGTGCGCAGCTCGTGGCTGACATTGGCAATGAAATCAGAACGCATCTGCTCCGATTTCAGCATTGTTGTGCGCTCTTCGATCGCCGCAATCACGCGGATGGATTTGCCGAATTCAGAGCCCGCGGGCAGCAAGCCGATATGCGCCACAAAAAACCGCTCCGGCCCGTCGTTCAGGCTAAAGCGCACCTTGCCGGTTTGGCCGCTGTCAATCGCCGCTTGCACCGCTTCAATGAATTTGGGCGCGTCCAGCGTTTCAGAAAAATGCTGGCGCAGGGTCATGGCGGGCAGCAGGTCATGGGCGAACTGGTTGGCATAGGCGACGCGACCCTTGCGGGTGATCACCAGAAGCGGCAGCGGCATTTGCTCCAGCATCGCCGCGCCGATACCGCTGGCCAGATGCGGGATCGGCTCCAGCGGCAGGTGGGCCGTTTGCAGGATGGACTCCGCATAGCGGATGTCATCCAGATACAGCCCGTGGGGCGGGGCGATGGGGGCATCGGGGGCAAGGCGGCGGGCCGCCAGCACCTCGCGCATGGCTTCAGGCGGCAGGGCCCCGGCGCCGATGCGCTCCAGCAGGCCGACAATCCGGCGCACCTGCCCGGGGGCAAAGCGGGGCGCGCGGAAGTGAAGGCGGGTTTCGGTGCCGCTGGAATGGGCGGCGCTCTCGATGCGCAGTTCGGAAAGCCGTGTCGCCGCCGGCCCGTTGCAAAAACTGCTGAAATCGTGCTTGCCGATCAGATAATGCGCCGCCTCGCGCATGGCGCGGATATCCAGGGGGTGATCAATGCGCCACATGGTGCCCTTATTAAAGGTCAGCGATGCGCGGCGGGAAAACAGCCGGTAGGTATAGTGGCGTTCCACCGCGCGGCTGGCGTCAAAGTCATCAGGCACGGAACTGGCCCCGACGATCGCCAGCGCCGTGCCGTGCAGAATTTCGCTCAGGTCGGCCTTCAGGCTTTGCGGGTTGTGCGCGGCTTTGAGGTCCAGATGCACAATCTGGCTGCTGGCATGAACGCCCGCCCCGGTGGGTTCGGCGGGCGTAAGGTTGGTGGCTGGGGTTTGGTTTTGCACCAGCGCCGCCGCGAGCGCCGCCTGCACATCGGGCCAGCCCCCAAAGCGGCTGCCGTCATATTCCAGCTTGAAGGTGAAGCGGGGCATAGGGGCGTTTTACGCCGATTCCCCTTGCCGTCAAGCGCAAAACGAATCATGATTCGGGGCAAAAACCCGCCATTTTTGCTGATTTTGGTAAAAAAACGGAAAAAAATGCCACTTTATACCCCTGCCTACATCTTGCGGTGTAATCACGAATTTACACTATAAAGTGTGGTTTGGAGAGGTTTTTGGCGCCTTTTACATAATTGTTTTACCCCAAAATGGCATGCGGTGGTAAAAATTGTCATTGCTAGGCATGTATCGCCATGCTATCAAGATCGCACGGAAGAACAGCGGTTAATGAGT
>JALWPC010000505.1 GCA_026995265.1 Paracoccaceae bacterium | reverse complement strand
ATGGCCCACGGCCACCACCGGCGCCACCTCGCAGCGCCCCATACAGGGGGCCCGCACCACCCGCAATTCGGGGTGCCGCAGCGCCAATTCCTCAAAAAGCGCCGTGGCCCCGGCCATTTCGCAGGTGAGCGACTCGCACACCCGCAGGGTCAGGGGCGGCGGGGCCTCGCCCTCGGCGAGCACATCGAAATGGGCATAAAAACTGGCCACCTCGTAAACTTCGGCCTCCCCAAGGCGCAAAAGCTCGGCCAAAGCGCGGATATGGGCGGCGCTCAGCCCGCCGAACTCATCCTGAATCAAATGAAGGTATTCGATGAGTTTATCGCGTTTAAGCTCTTGATCAGAAAGTAAATTTACAACTTCTGCCAGCGCCTTTTCCTCCAGGCCGCGCCCCTTGGGCCGCCCCCGCCCCTTGCCCCTGCCCGATTTCCAGATGCCTTTGCTCATCACGATGCCCTCCATGGTCGACAGCATACCCGCCGCGCTCCCGTCACCCAAGCGAAAATGCGACCGAAACCGGCGTCAATTCGCCCACGGCTCCATCCCCCCTTGCCAAACCCGCCGCTGCTTTGTTGAATTGGCCCATATCAGGAGAATGATTCTATGTTACGTTTTGCCCTATTTGCCGCCCTCCTCGCCACGCCCGCCCTCGCCCAAGACAGCGCTGCCACTTTGGCCAAGAAAATGCGCCTTGGCACCCCGATGGGCGAGGCCGAGTTCCGCGCCTTCACCGAGGGCCATACCATCACCTATAACAATCAGGGCCAAGACCTTTACCGCGAATATTACCGCCCGGGCACCAACCGCGTGGTGATCGAGTGGACCACCCCGAGCGCCGACGGGCAAATCAACTGTGACATCGGCGTTTGGTATGCCGAGGGCGACAACATCTGCTTTGACTGGTCGCGCACCGGCAAGGTCTGCTCCGCCTGGGCTGATTATCAGGGCGAAGTCATTTCGGAACTGGTGGTGGATGGCGAACGCCGCGGCGATTTCGAGCCGATCTCCCATGTATCCTCCGAGCCGCTTTTTTGCGAGGTCGGGCTGGTGTCGCTACCCCTGCCCTTCTCGCCCGCAGGATGAAGGCGCTGGCGGTCATTCTGGCGCTGCTGCCCGTTGCGGCCAGCGCGCAAAGCCTGGCGGAACGGCTGGCCTCCGCGCCCGAAATCAGCTTTTCCGAGTGGCGGGATTTGACAGCCGGTAAAACCGTTGTTTACCAGATTGACGGTGAAACATATGGGTTTGAGCGCTATACTGCCCCCGGCAAGGTCAGCATTCGGCTCACTGACGGCACCTGTATTGACGGCACCTGGTATATGGATCAGAACAGCTTTTGCTTTGACTGGCAGGATGGCCCGCTCAACTGTTTTCACCACAAGCGGTTGGATAGCGAAATTTATGTGATCGGGCTGGATAACGGGGTGGAAACCGCTGACATTCAGAAGGTGTCGCGCATCGCCAACATCCCGCTCGCCTGTGGTCCGGCGCTATTGAGCGCCTATCAGCCATGAGGGCGCTCACGGCCATATTCTGCTGTGCGGCCAGCGCGGCCATAGCAGAGCCGATGACGGGGAAGGCCTTTGACGCGCTCTCGCAGGGCACCACGATGCACTTTACGGCAAGCGGGCAACCCTATGGCTCCGAACAGTTCTTTGCAAATCACCGCACGGTCTGGCGCGCCAGCGATGGGCGATGCATTAACGGGAAGTGGAGCTATAATTCCCCAGCGATCTGCTTTGTCTATGACGATGGCAGTGGCCCGTTTTGCTGGGTCGTCGAGGGAGACGCCAAGTCCCTGACCGTGACCAGCACCCGCAACGCCGAGGGCGAACCGCCACTGGTTTTGCATATGTCCGGGCAGGATCACGAGCCGATTCTATGCACTGGCCCGCTGTTTGGCGTCGCGTTTCGGCCATAATTTGGCGGGGGTGGCGGGCTGAAGCCCGCCCTACACACCGTGCCCCACCGTAGGGCGGGCTTCAGCCCGCCACCCCCGCCACGCCACCTTCTAAAACAGCGAGCCCTGGTCATCCGCTGGCTTTGCCCTGGGCCTGGGCTTCGCGCCGCCGAGCTTCAGCTTCCCGTCGGCGAATTCCAGCTCCAGCGCTTTTGCCCCGCGGGCCGCTTTCACCCCCGTGACCACCGCCCCATCGCCGTGCACCACCGCATAGCCCCGCTTGAGGGTATTCCTGTAGCCAAGGCTCTGGTGCATCCGCTCCAGCGCCTCCAGCCGCTGGCGCAAGGTGCTGACCTGCTGGCGGCTGAGCAGCGCCATCTTTGATGCCAACCCCGCAAGAGCCTGAGACTTCAGCACAATCTGGTGCGCCACCATTTGCGGCCGCAACACCGCCTTTGACAGGCGAATCTGCTTTTGCCGCACAAAGCCCAGCAGGGCCTGGGGGAGGCGCAGGCTCAGGCCATCCAGCCGCTGCCGTCGTTCGCCCAAAATCGCATCGGGCCGGGGCAGGCCACGGGCAAGGTCGCGCAAGCGCTGCCCCCCCGCCTCCAGCCGCCGCGCCATGGCGGAAACCCGCCGGGATTCATACCCCGCAAGGCTGGCCAGCAGCTCGGCGCGCACCGGCACCGCGATTTCCGCCGCCGCCGTTGGGGTGGGGGCGCGGCGGTCGGCGGCGTAATCCACCAAGGTGGTGTCGGTCTCGTGGCCCACGGCGGTGATCACCGGAATCTCGCTTTCCGCCACCGCGCGCACCACGGCTTCCTCGTTAAAGCCCCAGAGGTCCTCCAGCGAGCCCCCGCCGCGCGCCACGATCAGCACATCGGGCCGGGGCAGCGCGCCCCCCGGGGTAAGGGCGTTAAATCCCCGCACCGCCGCCGCCACTTCCTCGGCGCATTTCTCCCCCTGCACCACAGCAGGCCAGACCAGCACCTTACGCGGAAACCGCGCCCTAAGCCTATGAAGAATATCACGAATTACAGCGCCAGAGGGCGACGTCACCACCCCGATCACCTCGGGTAAATAGGGCAGCGGGCGCTTGCGCTCGGCGGCAAAAAGCCCCTCGGCGGCCAGCGCTTTTTTGCGCTGCTCCAGCATCGCCATCAGCGCGCCCACGCCCGCGGGCGCAAGGCTCTCGATCACCAGTTGGTAGCGGCTTTGCCCGGGAAAGGTGGTCAACCGCCCCGTGGCGATCACCTCCATGCCGGCCTCTGGCTGGTGCGCGAGCTTGCTCGCCACGCCCTTCCAGACCACCGCCGCCAGCACCGCGCGGTCATCCTTGAGGTCAAGGTAAAGATGCCCCGACGCGGGCCGGGACACCCGCCCCACTTCGCCCCGCACCCGCACGCGGCCAAACTCGCCCTCGACCACGCGCTTCACCGCGCCGGAAAGCTGCGAGACGCTCAGCGCCGGGGTGTTGCCCTCGTCATCATCAAATAAATCTGACATTTTGCCCACTTGTAACTGCGTTTGAGCCACCTTAAAACGACAACAAGAAAAACCCAAGCGCATCGGAGCGGATTGTGAAAATTTTGATTCTGGGCGGCGGCGGGCGCGAGCACGCTTTGGCTTGGGCGATCAGCCAGAACCCCAAATGTGGCACCCTGATCTGCGCGCCAGGCAATGCGGGCATGGACGATGTAGCGACGTGCATTCAGCTTGATATTGAAGACGGCGCGGCGGTGGCGGCCTATGCCCGCGAAAACGCCGTGGATTTCGTGGTGATCGGCCCCGAGGCCCCGCTGGCTGTGGGCGTTGCCGATGCGGTGCGCGCGGCGGGCATTCTGTGCTTTGGCCCGGGGGCGGATGCGGCGCATC
>JALWPC010000504.1 GCA_026995265.1 Paracoccaceae bacterium | reverse complement strand
CGCAGGACTGGTTGAACACATGCATATAGGAAACCGGGCCGGAAGCGGCGCTATCGGTGCCCGCCACCTTCGCGCCCCGTGGCCGGATGCTGGAGAAATCATAGCCCACGCCGCCGCCGCGCCGCATGGTCTCGGCCGCCTGCCGCAGGGCATGGTAAATCCCCACCTTGCCATCAACCGTAGAGGACACACTATCCCCCACCGGCTGCACAAAACAGTTGATCAAGGTGGCGGACCTCACATCCGCCCCCGCCGCCGAATTCACTCGCCCCCCGGGAATAAACCCGCGCGTCAGTGCCTCCATAAACGCTGCTTCCGATGCCCCTGCATCCCCCTCGGCCAAAGCCCGTGCCACACGGGCGCGAATCGCCGCCACCATTGCCTCGCCGCCCAATTCCTTCTCGCCCCCCTTGGCATATTTCTCCCGCAGCACATCCACCGATATGCTTTGCCATGGGTCATTGGGAATGGGGGCGGTGTCGGGCATCGGCGGTCTCCTTATGGCGGGGCGGGGGCCAGCCTAGGCCGAAGCCGAAATATTTTCAAGAACAAAGCGGGAATTGGGGGTGACCCTGGCGAAGGTTAAGCATAGGTTAATGCCATGGCAAAATTGCATATGATAAAACTGAGCGTTGGCTCGGAAAGCGTGGATACGCAAGCCGAATGGCAGGCGATGCGGCTGGCGGAAACGGGCACCTTGCGCCACATCACCCGCATGTGGCCACGCCGCGAGGCAGAGCTACTGGAGGGCGGGTCCATCTTTTGGGTCATCAAGGGCGTGGTGCAATCTTGCCAGAGGATCATCCGGCTGGAGGAGGTGATCGGCGAAGACGGCATCCGGCGCTGTGGCCTTGTGCTCGACCCGCAGCTTTTCCACACCCACCCGCAGCCCAAACGCCCGTTTCAAGGCTGGCGCTACCTGAAGCCCGAGGACGCACCCGAGATCGGCGCGGCTTATGTGGCCGGGGAGGAAACGCTGCCCCTGGCGCTGCAATCCGAACTTTCAGCGCTCGGGGTGTTTTAGGGTGTAGCCCTTTCCCGGAAAGTTTGGGTATTCATTGCGTTCCGAACCACCAAAGCGGCGCGTCTGCCATTGCACGGCTTGGCAAGATCATTCTCGCGCCGCACTGCAAATATCGCGCTTGTGGTAGGTGCTGAAAAGGAGTCGCTTTCCCCCTGCGCGCCCCCGATGTATTTATGACAATAAAAGATGAAATGGTTTCTATTTTTCCTATACACTCCGGGGTGAGCCAAGCGAGGGGCAGCGCCCCTTCTATATCAGCCACTTACGCGAAAATTACAGCGCGGCGCGGACGCGACCTCGCCAAACAGAGCAAGGCTTGACGCGCCGCATCGGAGCGGGCAGAAGCGCGGGGATGGAGGCCAGATGTCTGATGTAGCCGTAACCCATAATCGCGTGCTCGTCATTGCGCTGCCGATTGTGCTCTCGAACGCCACGGTGCCGATATTGGGCGCGGTGGATACGGGCGTGATCGGCCAGCTTGGGCTGGCAGCCCCGATCGGGGCAGTGGGCATCGGGGCGGTGATACTTTCGGCGCTCTACTGGCTGTTTGGCTTTTTGCGCATGGGCACGTCGGGACTGGTGGCGCAGGCGCGCGGCGCGGAGAACCCGGGCGAGGTGAGCGCGCTTCTGATGCGCGGGTTGATGATCGGCGGCGGGGCGGGGCTGGGGGTTTTGGCTTTGCAAATCCCGCTGTTTTGGGCGGGGTTCCGGCTGTCGCCGGCATCTGCCGAGGTCGAGGGGCTGGCGCAGGGCTATATGGGCATTCGCGTCTGGGGTGCCCCGGCGGCGATCTCGATCTATGCCCTCACCGGCTGGCTGATTGGCATGGAAAAAACCCGGGCGGTTTTTATGCTGCAAATCTGGATGAACGGGGTGAATGTCATTCTGGACCTGTGGTTTGTGCTCGGGCTGGGCTATGGCGTGGAGGGGGTGGCGGTGGCGACCTTGATTGCCGAGTGGAGCGGGCTGGCGCTGGGGCTTTTCCTGTGTCGCGCGGCGTTTCAGGGCGCGCAATGGCGGCACTGGGCGCGGATATTTGACATCGCCAGGCTCAAGCGTATGGCGGTGGTGAACAGCGATATTATGATCCGCTCGGTGCTGCTGATGGGGGCCTTCATGGCCTTTATGTTTCTGGGGGCGGCCCTGGGGGACATTACGCTGGCCGCCAACCAGATCATGCTGCAATTCGTGGAAATCACCGCCTATGCGCTGGACGGATTCGCCATAGCCGCCGAGGCGCTGGTCGGCGGAGCACTGGGGGCGGGGAACCGCGTGGCCCTGCGCCGCGCGGCGCTGCTGTCCGCCGTGTGGGCGCTGGGCGCGGCGGCGCTGCTGGCTGCGGTTTTCGCCCTGCTCGGCCCATGGCTGATTGCGGTGATGACCACCGCCGAACCGGTGCGCGCCGAGGCGCTGCGATACCTGTGGTGGATGGTGGCCTTCCCGCTGGTCGGCCTGCCAAGCTGGATGTTTGACGGCATTTTCATCGGCGCGACCCGCACCCGCGAGATGCGGCTCGGGATGCTGCAATCCACCGTTGCCTATGCGGCGTTTCTGGCCGTGCTGTTGCCGCTGATGGGCAATCACGGGCTCTGGCTGGCCCTGATGCTGTTTGACATGGTGCGGGCGCTGACCTTGTGGCGCTATTATCCGGCACTTGAGGCCAGCGCGGACCGCCGAGCGTAGCGAGGCCACACGCGCATTCAATTCTAATGGAGCCACAATTCACTGCCTCTCGCTATGCTCGAACGCGAATTGTGGCATACTTTTTTTGAGGAATTGAAAACGCTATTGCCAGCGGCAGGGTTTTTCAGCTTGTCTGAAAAACATGCTTTGGCTGAGGGGGGCCTTCAGGCTCCCCGAAGCCAAAGCACACCCGGAGCTGCCGGACAGCTCCGGCCTCAGGGGGCTAGGAAAACAGCTTCAGCACATCTTCGGGCGGGCGGCCAAGGGCGGCTTTGCCCTGATGGCGCACCACGGGGCGCTCGATGATGGCGGGGTGGGCGGCCATGGCTTTGATCAGGGTCTCGTCATCGGCCCCTGAAAGGCCAAGCGCCTTGAAGGCGGCGTCTTTTTGCCGGATCAGCTCGATCGGGGCTTTGCCGAGAGCCTCTAGCACGGCGCGGATGTCGGCGGCGCTCGGGGGGGTGTCCTTGTAGAGGATCACCTCCGGTTCGATGCCGTTTTCCTTCAGCAGGGCAAGGGTTTGACGGGATTTGGAGCAGCGGGGATTGTGCCAGATTTGGGTGGTCATAGGTAGGTATCCTTGTCTGTGCCGACAGCCTCGGCGATTGTGTTAAAGCCGTTTCGGGCCAAAAGCGCATCCAGCCCGTGGGCGAGGTCTGCCGCGAGGGTGATGCCCCTGAAGACCATGGCGGTATAAAGCTGAACCGCGCTGGCCCCCGCCAGAATTTTGGAAAAAGCCTGCTCCGGCGTGCTGATTCCACCCACCCCGATCAGGGGTAACGCGCCCTCGGTTAGCTGGGCAAGCCGCGCCAGCACCTGGGTGGAGCGGGCGAAAAGCGGCTGGCCGGAGAGGCCGCCGGCCTCGGCCTTGTGGGGGCTGCGCAGGCCCGCGCGGGAAAGCGTGGTGTTGGTGGCGATGATGCCGGAAATGCCGGTCTCCATCGCCACTTCGACGATTTCACCAAGGGCGATGTCATCCAGATCAGGCGCGATTTTCAGAAAAACCGGGATGGGCGCGGGCAGGGCGGCGCGGGCGTCCATCACGCCCATAAGCAGGGCCCTGAGGGCGGCTTTGC
>JALWPC010000503.1 GCA_026995265.1 Paracoccaceae bacterium | reverse complement strand
CTGCAAGGCAAGGCCGCAGCGGCGCGGCTGGTGCCGATGGCCCCCCAAAGCCCCCGCCCTAACGTCGGCGGGGCTTTGGGGCCCGAAGACCTGATCCCCGACCTCACCCAAGCCATCACCCCCATTCTCCCGCTCGATGTCCTCGTGCTCGGCATGGGGGCCGACATGCACATTGCCAGCCTCTTCCCCAGGGCCGACAATCTCGCCGAGGCCCTCAAGGCCAACGCCCCTACCCTCCTGCCCATGCGGGCCGAGGGCGCAGGCGAGCCGCGCATCACGCTCACCGCCCCCGTGCTGCGGGCGGCCAAGGCGGTGCATCTGCTGATCACCGGCCCCGCCAAGCTTGACGCCCTGCAAACGGCCCTGCTCGATGGCCCTGAAGCCGAGGCCCCCGTGCGGGTGGTGCTGGCGCGCGACGATACCGAGATCCACTATGCGGAGTAGCCCCATGCTGAACGACACCATCCGGCGCGTCACCGACCGCATCGAGCAGCGCTCGGAAAGCCCCCGCGCCGCCTATCTGGCCCGCTGTGCGCAGGCACGGGAAACAGGCATTCGCCGTGCCCACCTCAGCTGTGGCAACCAGGCCCATGCCTTTGCCGCGGCGGGCGAGGACCAGGCGCCGCTGGCCGAGGGGCAGGGCGGCAATATCGGGATTATCACGGCGTATAATGATATGCTGAGCGCCCACCAGCCCTTTGAGCGCTTTCCGGACCTGATCCGCCAGGCGGCGCGGGAGGCGGGCGGCACGGCGCAGGTGGCCGGCGGGGTGCCCGCCATGTGTGACGGCGTTACGCAAGGGCAACCCGGCATGGAACTCAGCCTGTTCTCCCGCGACCTGATCGCCATGAGCGCCGGCGTGGCGCTCTCCCACAACGTCTTTGACAGCAGCGTTTTCCTCGGCGTCTGCGATAAAATCATCCCCGGCCTCGTCATCGCCGCCGCCACCTTCGGCCACCTGCCCGCGGTGTTCCTCCCCGCTGGCCCCATGACCTCCGGCCTGCCGAATGACGAGAAAGCCCGCGTCCGACAAGCGTTTGCCGAAGGCAAGGTAGGCCGCAAAGAGCTGATGGCCGCCGAGATCGCCAGCTATCACGGCCCGGGCACCTGCACCTTTTACGGCACCGCCAACACCAACCAGATGCTGATGGAATTCATGGGCCTGCACCTGCCCGGGGCCAGCTTCATCACCCCCAACACGCCGCTCAGAGACGCCCTCACCATTGAAGGCACCAAACGGGCGCTGGCCATTACGGCGCTGGGCAATGAGTATACGCCCATAAGCGAAATCCTCGACGCCAAGGCCTTTGTGAACGGCATCGTTGGCCTTAACGCCACGGGGGGTTCGACCAACCTGCTGATCCACCTGCTCGCCATGGGCCGCGCCGCGGGCATTGTGCTGGATTGGGAAGAAATTGCCGACATTTCCGATGCCGTGCCGCTGATCGCGCGGGTGTATCCCAACGGGCTGGCCGATGTGAACCACTTCCACGCGGCGGGGGGCTTGGGCTATCTGATCGGCGAATTGCTGAGCAGCGGCTTGCTGCACCCTGACACCCGCACCGTGGTGGGCGAGGGGCTGGAGGCCTACACCAAAGAGCCGAAACTGCGGGATGGCGAGGTGGTCTATGAAGGCGGCGCGCGCCAAAGCGTGAATGACAAGATCCTCAAAACCGTGGCCGAGCCGTTCCAGCCCACCGGCGGTATCAAGCGGCTGAAGGGCAACCTTGGCAATGCGGTGATGAAGACCTCCGCCGTGGACCCTTCCCGCCACATCATCGAGGCCCCCGCCCGCGTTTTCCATGACCAGGACGAGGTGAAAGCCGCCTTCAAGGAGGGCCGCCTTGATGGTGACGCCGTCGTCGTTGTCCGCTTCCAAGGGCCAAAGGCCAACGGCATGCCGGAGCTGCATTCGCTCAGCCCAGTTCTGGGCATTCTGCAGGGGCGCGGGCATAAGGTGGCCCTGGTCACCGATGGCCGGATGTCCGGTGCCTCGGGCAAGGTGCCCTCGGCGATTCACGTATCCCCCGAGGCGATGGATGGCGGGGTGATCGCCAAGCTGCAAGATGGCGACATGGTGCGGGTGGATGCGGTAAACGGCACGCTTGATGTGCTGGACGAGACTGTGCTTGAGCGCGAGGCGGCTACGGCTGACCTCACCGCCAACACCCACGGCACAGGCCGTGAAATGTTCGAGATTTTCCGCCGCTTTGTCGGCAGTGCTGAAACGGGAGCCAGCGTGATATGATTGAAACCATTGAGGAATTAGAGGCGCTCTACGGCACGCCCAAAGCGCCGTCGCTGGTGAAGGTCGCCACCGAAATCACCCCGAGCTACCGCGCCATTATCGAGGCCGCCCCCTTTGTGGCATTGGCCACCGTGGGGCCGGAGGGCACCGATTGCACCCCGCGCGGCGACGAGGGGCAGGTGGTGTTTATCGAGGACAGCCACACGCTGGCTCTGCCTGATTGGCGTGGCAATGACCGCATAGACACCTTGCGCAACGTGGTGCGCGACGGGCGGGTGTCGCTGATGTTTCTGGTCCCCGGCTCCAGCATGATCGTGCGGGTCAATGGCCACGCCAAGCTCACCGCCGATGCCGAGAAGCTGGCGCAATACGGCAAGCAGGGCAAGCTGCCCCGCAGCGTGATGCTGATTAAAATCGAAGAGCTTTACTTCCAATGCGCCCGCGCGGTGATGCGCGCCGATCTGTGGAACGTGGACAACACGCCGCACCTGCCGACGGCGGGTGACATTCTCCACGAGATGACCTCGGGGGAATTCGAAGGCAAGGCCTATGACGAAACATGGCCCGAGCGGGCTGCAAAAACCCTGTGGTGACCCGATGCGCATAACCCCCCAAGACGCCTGTAAACGCACCCGCGAGATCTGTGAACTGGCCCCGATTGTGCCGGTTCTGGTGGTGGAAAACGCCGCCGATGCGCGGCCCTTAGCCGAGGCCTTGGTGGCGGGTGGCTTGCCCGCGCTGGAGGTGACTTTGCGCACCGATGCGGCGCTGGAGGCCATTGCTGAAATGGCGAAGGTAAAGGGCGGCGTGGTGGGGGCTGGCACCCTGATCACGCCGCAGGACGTGGAAAACGCCGTGGCGGCAGGCGCGCGGTTTGGGGTTTCTCCGGGGGTCACTGACGAGCTGATCGCGGCCTGCGAGGCCCACGGCCTGCCGCTGCTGGCGGGCGCGGCCACGGCCTCCGAGGCTATGCAAATGCTGGCGCGGGGCTATGACCTGCTCAAGTTTTTCCCCGCCGAGGCCTCCGGCGGGGCCAGGGCGCTTAAGGCCATCGGCGCACCGCTGCCGCAAATCAGTTTTTGCCCTACAGGCGGTGTGAGCCTCAAAAATGCCAATGATTATTTAAGCCTTGCCAATGTAGTTTGCGCGGGCGGCTCCTGGGTTGCGCCCAAAAACCTTGTTGCGGCGGGGGATTGGGCTGGGATAGAAAGCCTGGCAAGGGATGCCAGCCAGTTGGGAGCATAGCATGGATACCATTTGGCGGATGCTCCGCTCCAACCGCGCCGCCACGGCCGAGCGCCGCATTCTGTCGCTGTTTGACGACCCGAAACGCTTTGAGGATTTCAGCATCCGCGTGGACGGCATGTTGCTGGACTATTCCAAAACCGCGATAGATGCCGACGCCCGCCGCCTGCTGGTGCAACTGGCCGAGGAAGCAGGGGTTGAGGCCCGCCGCGAGGCGATGTTCAACGGTGAAAAGATCAACACATCCGAGGACCGCGCCGCGCTGCATACCGCGCTTCGCAGCCGCGATGACAGCCACCCGGCAGG
>JALWPC010000502.1 GCA_026995265.1 Paracoccaceae bacterium | reverse complement strand
TTGAATATTATTATTAAGGACTTTTTTATTACGAGGACCACACCATGCCAATTCACCAAAAACCTGTCATCATAGCTACGCTGGCGGCCTCCCTCTGGGCCGGAGCCGCGCTGGCACAAGAGGATTTACCCACCTGTGGCAGCTTCCCCGCGGGCGCGGAAAGCTATGCCTGCACCTGCAATCCCGGTTTTGCCGTGGGCGGGGTTTGGGGCACCCATATCTATACCACCGACAGCAACATTTGCGCCGCCGCCCAGCATGCGGGCGCGATAACCGCAGATGGTGGCGCGGTGCAGGTGGTGGCCGCCCCGGGGCAGGCGGACTACCCCGGCAGCACCCAAAACGGCATCACCTCGCAGCATTGGAGCGCCTTTGACAAAAGCTTTATGTTTGTGAACCCGAACGCGTGGTTCGGCGCGGCGGACACCAGGCCGGAGGGCGACGTGGCGGCCTGCACCTCGCTGGTGCAAAGCGGCGAAGACCGCGTGACCTGCGCTTGCGCCAAGGTGAGCACCCGCAGCGGCGGGGTCTGGGGCAGCGGCCCGTATACGGCAGACAGCGACATTTGCGCCGCCGCACAACATGCGGGCGTAATCGGCCTTGACGGTGGCGTGGTGACCGCCCTGCGCGGGCCAAGCGTGCCGGCCTATAAGGGCAGCGCCGCCAACGGGGTTACCTCTTCCGACTGGCAAAGCTTTGACTCCAGCCTGTTTTTTGACCTGAACTAGCGGCGCGATATTGTCTTGACCCAAGGTTTATGCCCTGTCGGAAAGCCGGTGATTACGAAGGAATCGCGTTCTCTGACGGGGCATGTTCCGGTGTTTCAAAGCGGCGCCAGAATACTGTAAGCGCGCCTAGCCCGGCATGGTGGCCTGCATGGAAGGGCGTTTGGCAAATCCCGCTTCCCATTCAGCCAGCTTGGGGGCAAGGGTGCGCCAGCTTCGGTCATCGTGCCTGAAGTCGAGGTAGCCCAGCGCGCAGGCCACGGCGATGCTGGCCATGGTCAGGGGGGTGAGGGCCTCCAGATTGGCCTCCAGATGGGTGAGGGCACGGCTGATTTTCAGCCATTGGGCCTCGACCCATTCGGGGGATTTTTGCGCCTCCGTGCGCAGCAGCCGCTCATAGATCATCAGCACGGCGGCATCGAGCATACCATCGGCGGTGGCTTCCAGCGTCAGCACGGGCCAGAGGGCGTCACCTTCGGGGTAGAGCCGGGGTCCGTCATGCAGGGTGTCGAGATAGCGGGTGATGACGCGGCTATCAAACAGCGGGCCGGCATCGGTGAGCAGGCAGGGGACTTTGCCCAGCGGGTTGGCGGCAGGCACCACCTCGCCGGGGTTCAGCGGCGTGATGGCCACGGTTTGCTTGGTCACGCTTGCGTCGAGGCCGGTTTCCAGCAGCATCACGCTGACTTTGCGCACGAAGGGCGAGGTGCCCGAGTGGATCAGTTTCATATCTCCTCCATCAGGGCCGCGAGGGCCGCTATTTCTGCGCCGATGGCGCTGGTTTTAAGCGCCTCTGCCGCGCCTTGCACGGCGGCGGCGGGCTTGTTCTGGCCGAGTTTCCATGTGGCGTCCACATGGGTAATGTCCAGCTCGGCAGGCACAAGCATCCGCATCATTTTTGCGCGGGCGGCAGGGCTGACCTTATCAAGGTCCCAAACAGGTTTGGGCAGCAAGCGGCGCTCGAATGCGCCGGAGAGCGCCCGCAGGTGAGGCTCCAAGGCCTCGGGGGGCAAAACCCGCAGGGTGCCGCGCAGATGCACGGCAACATAGTTCCAGGTGGGCACCTGCTCGGGCACGCCATACCAGTCGGGCGAGATATAGGCATCGGGGCCGCTGACCGCCAGCAGGGCGGGGCCGGGGCTGCGCGCCACGGGGTTCGAGCGCAGCATGTGGAAGGCCAGCTTGCTACGGTCTTGGTTGAAAACAAAGGGGAGATGGGCGGCAAGGGGGCCGTGTTCGCCATTCACGCTCAGGGTGCCAAAGCCGCGCTTAGCGGCGAAGCTCAGGCTTTTGGCGTGGTCGTTTGACCGGAATATCGGGTTCGGATGCATAGGGGCAGGCTAGGGGTTGTGGCAGCGAGGTCAAGCGGATTGTGCGCGGTAGGCCTTCACAATTTCCCGCCCGACCATCAGGTCCAGATGCGCCCCACCGCCGTTTTTAAACAGGGTGATGTCTTCAGGCGAGGTGCGGCCCGTCGCCCCCTGCGCGAGGTCGTAAAGATCGCCCAGAATATCCGCGTGGGTAATCGCACCGCTGGCCAGCGGGATCATCAACTCGCCGATGTGCTCAACGGTGGTGGCCACGCTATCGACAAAGATCCGGCTCTGCTGCAAGGCGGCGTCATCGGCCTCGCGCATGTCGGCAGTGAAGGCCCCGATCAGGTCCACATGCTGGCCCGGGTGCAGCCATTCCCCGTGCAAAACCGGAGTTTTGGCCATGGTCGCCACGGATATGATGTCGGCCCGCGCCACCGCCTCCGGCAGGCCCGCCACCGCCCGCGCCCCTTGCAGGGCTTCTGCCCGCGCCGCCGTGCGGTTCCAGACCTCGATGTCCAGCCCGGGAAACAGCGCCGGATAGCCCGCCACCAGCCCCTCTGCCACCGCCCCCGCGCCGATAATCAGCAGGCGCCTGGCATCGGTCCGCGCCAGGAATTGTGCCCCGAGCAGGCTGTCCGCCACCGTCTTCCAGCGGGTCACCAAGGCGCTGTCGATCACCGCCTCCACCGCCCCTGTCGCATCATCAAACAGCAGCATCGCGCCCTGCACCGAAGGGGTTTCTTTGGGAAACACCGTCACCGATTTCACCGCCACCCCGAGGCCGCTTATCCATGCAGCGCGGGAGAGCAGCACATCCTCGCCCCGGTGCAGAAACTGGTCGCCGATCTGTGGCCGCGCGTTCTGGTGGCCCGCCTTTAGGGCGGCGACCATCGCGCGCCAGTCGAGAGATACATCTTCAGCGGTGATATAGGGTATGGTCATCTGCGCTCCTGCTATGTGCGGGAAGCCTAGCGGAAACCGGTGCGCAGGGCCAGTGCGGGCACACCAAAGGCGGCATTGCCTGTGGCTTTGCCGTTTTCTGTGTTGCCAATGTCTGGCCCCGGGCGGGAAATCCCCTGGCCTTGAAAAAGGAAAATCGCGTCGGTTGGCTCGATGCCAAACGGTTTTACTCGTTACTCGATACAGTCCAAGTGGCCGCCTTTAGATTTGGTGTCGGCGGAACGCAAATGGCGTTGGTGTTGACATGCCCGACGCGATTTTCCCGAAGCCGTAGTGGCTTTGTCTGGCATGGGGACAGTTTTAGCAAAACTTTATGAATGGGGCGTAACCGATGCGCGCGGTGGTTTGGCTGCGGGCGCAACACCCCTGACAAGGCCCGCCACAAGCACAAGATTTTCAGCGCGGCGCGGGCGCGATCCTGCCAAGCAAAGCAATATTAGACGCGCCGCTTGCCGAGCCGAAGGCGAGGCGCGGTTCCGGTGCGCCAGCACCGGAAAACAGGTGGGGTGAAACATTGGAATTGAGGATGTAACCAATTGATAAAAAGCAATTATCACCTTAAGGTAGCTTAAATTCGCCTTGAAGTAATAAATGACCTCACTAAACCGGTTTAGTGAGGTCATTTGTATACATGTATTATTTAACAATAACAATGATATAACTATCGTTTTTGGCGTTGTTGCATAGAACCCTTGCAAGATTAGGGGATTCCTATTTGTGCGGGGACGTGATTCATTCTTTGGATGGTACAGAAACTTCGAACCCGCCCGCAGCTTGTCACCCCGAAACCGCGCTACCG
>JALWPC010000501.1 GCA_026995265.1 Paracoccaceae bacterium | reverse complement strand
TGTTTTTCGAGCCCTCCACCCGCACGCAATCCAGCTTCGAGATCGCGGGCAAGCGCCTCGGGGCGGATGTGATGAACATGCAGATGGCGGCCAGCTCCATCACCAAGGGCGAGACGCTGATTGATACCGCCATGACCCTGAACGCCATGCACCCCGACCTTCTGGTCGTCCGCCACCCCCATTCCGGCGCCGTGGCCCTGCTGGCCGAAAAGGTGAATTGCGCGGTGCTGAACGCCGGAGATGGCCGCCACGAGCACCCCACCCAGGCCCTACTTGACGCCCTTACCATCCGCCGCGCCAAAGGCCGCCTGCACCGCCTGACCATCGCCATTTGTGGCGATATCGCCCATTCCCGCGTGGCGCGTTCCAACCTTCTGCTGCTCGGCAAAATGGAAAACCGCGTGCGCCTCGTTGGCCCCCGCACCCTGATGCCCAGCGGCATTGCCGAGCTTGGGGTGGAGGTGACGGATGACATGGAAGCGGGCCTTGCGGGCGCCGATGTGGTGATGATGCTGCGCCTGCAAAAGGAACGCATGGACGGCGGCTTCATCCCGTCTGAACGCGAATACTACCACCGCTGGGGCTTAGACGCCGCCAAGCTCGCCCATGCCAAGGAAGACGCCATCGTCATGCACCCCGGCCCGATGAACCGCGGCGTGGAAATAGACGGCACGCTGGCCGATGACATCAACCGCTCGGTGATCCAGGAGCAGGTGGAGATGGGCGTCGCCGTGCGCATGGCGGCGATGGATCTGCTGGCACGGGGGCTGCGTGCAAAACCGGAGGGCGTGTATGTCTGAATTTTGGTCGGGGCATTTGGAGGCGGACGAAAAGCTGCTTTGGGAAGGGCGGCCCGAGCAAAGGCGAAAGTTAGCGTTTCACAGTTTAGCGCTTCGCGCCTCAGTAGGGGTTATTTTGGTTCTGGTTGCTTCTAACATATTTTTCTACGACGATTGGCTACCAGGCCACGGTGAACGCTTTCGAGACATACTCCTTTATTGGGTTTGTTGGGCAAGCCTTCCTGCACTGTTGCTCGGGGTCGTTTCACCACGGCTTTATCGGTTTGTCTTTTTCTTGCGAAATAAGCGTTATGCACTTACAAACAAGAGAGCTGTTATTTCGAACGCCAAAGGAAAAATTCTTCTTTACTGGGTTTTTGAAAGGCAGCATCTCCCTTGGAAAGAGCCAGATGCTGTCATTTTTGGCCGCAGGAAGTGGCGTATAAAGCGGCCGCACCATACAGGATTTTCCGGCAAAAAATTCTCAGATCTCAGCGGCTTCGAAATGATCCCCGATGCCGACCACGTCTACAGGCTCGCCATGAAAGCCATCGAAAAGCTCACCCCCTAAACCATCCCCGCCGCCTTGCACATATTGCCCAGCTTGGTGCGGGCCTGCTCTAAGCTCAGGAACCCCAGCCCGCAGTCGGGCGCGGCGATCAGGCGCTTAGGCGGCAGCACGCTCAGCACCTCGCGCATACGGGCGGCAATGGTCTCGACCGCTTCAATCTCGCTTACGGCGATATCGACAAAGCCGACAATGGCCGTGGTTTTGGTGAATTTTTCAAACAATGACAGGTCACTATGGCAGTGGCAATCCTCGATGGAGAGCGCATCAATCCGGCCATCCAGCGCCTCGACAAGCTGGTGGTAAACGCCATGGTCGGCCTTGGGGTAATCCGGCTGGTCGATATGCTCGGGGTAGCCGCAGCACATATGGGCGGTGCGGGTGACGTGTTCGGGCATGTTATGAAACACCCGCTCAAGGGCTTCATAGCCAAAAGCGGCGGCGTCTTCCGGTTTGCGGGCAAAGAGCGGCTCGTCCACCTGTATGTGCAGGCACCCCGCCTCGGCCAGCGCGAGGGCCTCTTTATTCAGCGCATCGGCGAGGTCAAAGGCCAGCTTTTTATCGTCATTATAATGGCAATCCGCCACGGTGCCGATGATGGTCATCGGGCCGGGAATCGTCAGTTTCACGGGGCGGTCCGAAAAGCTCTGCGCTTGCCGATAATCCCGCGGCAGCACCGGGCGCCCCGCCTTGACCTTGCCGCGAATCGCTGGCAGGTCGCTTTCATAAGCGCCATTCCTGAGCACCCGATGCTCGAGGTTTTCAAAATCAAACCCCTCCATATAGCGACACTGGTAATGCACATAATTCTCGCGCCGCTGCTCGCCGTCGGTGGGAATATCTATCCCCACGGCAATCTGCGCCTCAACGGCCTCGCGGGTGGCGCGGGCAAAGAGCGGCTCGTGGGCGGGGTCATCCGACCAGCCCTTCACCACCTCGTCGGTGTAGCTTTCATCGGCATGCACCACCTTGAACCAGTCTTTAATCGGCACAAAATCCGGTTTGGGGAAGGCCCCGATACAGGTGGTCTTGATGGGCATGGCTTATCCTCCTGCGCCCGAGCCTAGGGCAGGGGTTACCCCCGCGCAAGACCCATGCTACACAGCCCCCATGCTGATCCTGTTCAACAAGCCCTATAACGTGCTTTCGCAATTCACCGACAAGGGCCTTGCCGGCAGTCAGCGCGAAACGCTTTCCGACTATATAGACGTGCCCAAGGTCTACCCCGCCGGCAGGCTGGATAAAGACAGCGAGGGTCTGCTGATCCTCACCGATAACGGCAAGCTGCAAGCCCGCATCTCTGATCCGAAATACAAGATGGCAAAAACCTATCTGGTGCAGGTGGAGGGCGAGCCGACCGAGGCCAGCCTTGCCCAGCTTCGCCACGGCCTGACCCTGAAAGACGGCCCGACGCGGCCAGCGGAGGCGCGGCGGATTGACGAGCCATCTTGGCTCTGGCCCCGCACTCCGCCGGTGCGCTTCAGGAAAACCGTGGCTGACTGCTGGCTGGAAATCTCCATCTTTGAGGGCCGCAACCGCCAAGTGCGCCGGATGACCGCCGCCATCGGCCACCCGACCCTGCGCTTGATCCGCTGGCGGGTGGGGGAATGGACACTGGACGGGCTGGCAAGCGGGGCGTGGCGGCAGGATTAGCGCCGCACCACCCCTTTATCCCGACCCCAAAATCTATCCCGACCCCAAAATCCGCGTCGTTTTTTCCGGCGCCGACCTCTTCTACTAAACTAGTTTAGTAGAAGAGATAAACCTCGGTTTTTACCATCAAAACCATATGTTTATCCGCGTTTTCCGCGCAAAACCCACCAGGTTTTCGGCGCAATCATCGCCCACACCCCGCCCTGCGCCACATTTCCCCACCCGCCTGAAATCGCAACACACGGTGCAAAGACGGGATTTTCCGGTTTCAAGACCATGCGGCAACAAGCCCCATAATTTCTATGGATTACAATTTTCGAATGTATTATGCCTGATCGTTAGGCGGCCTTGCAAAAGGGCCGATAATCTTTGGGGGACTTATGACGAAGCATCATCAGCCAACGCTGGACACCTCGCCCGTGGTCAGCGACGAGATCCGCCGCACCACTTGTTATATGTGCGCCTGCCGCTGCGGGATTAACGTTCATATGAAGGACGGCAAGGTCAAGTATATCGAGGGCAACCGTAACCATCCGGTCAACAAGGGCGTGCTGTGCGCCAAGGGCTCTTCGGGTGTGATGCAGCATTACGCCCCCTCGCGCCTCAAGGCCCCTATGAAGCGGGTGGGCGAGCGCGGCGAAGGCAAATTCGAGGAAATCAGCTGGGAAGAGGCTTTTGATATTGCCGTTAGCCTGCTGAAGCCGATTCGCGAGACCGACCCCAAAAAGCTGGCCTTTTTCACCGGTCGCGACCAGAGCCAGAGCATGACCGGCTGGTGGGCGCAGAATTACGGCACCCTGAATTACGCCGCCCACGG
>JALWPC010000500.1 GCA_026995265.1 Paracoccaceae bacterium | reverse complement strand
TAGTTTGGCCCCTCGCCGCCCTGTGGGCAGGTCCAGGTAATATTGCCGCTCGGGTCTTTTATATCGCAGGTTTTGCAATGCACGCAGTTTTGGGCGTTGATCTGGAAGCGGGGATTGCTGCCGTCCTCGTCGCGGATCACCTCATACACCCCGGCGGGGCAATAGCGCTGGGCGGGCTCGGCGTATTCGGGCAGGTTCACGCGGATGGGCAGGTCCGGGTCGGCCAGTTTCAGGTGGCAGGGCTCATCTTCGGCGTGGTTGGTGGCGGAAAAGCTCACATTGGTGAGGCGGTCAAAGCTCAGCACGCCGTCGGGGCGGGGATAGTCGATGGCCGGATAGTCAGCGGCCTTTCCGGTAGATTCCGCGTCGGTTTTGCTGTGCTTGAGGGTGCCAAACGGATTGAATTTGAAGAGTGTGCGCACCCACATATCAAAACCGCCCAACAGCAAGCCGCCAAGCGGGCCGAAACGGGCGTTGAGCGGTGCGACATTACGCACGGGCTTGAGGTCTTTGCCAATCGGGCCTTCGCGTAGCTCGGTATCGTAATCGGAAAGCTCGTCGCCCGCACGCCCTGCGGCCATGGCCTTCACCGCCGCTTCGGCCGCCGCAATGCCCGACAGCATGGCGTTATGGTTGCCCTTGATGCGCGGCAGGTTGACCAGCCCCGCCGAGCAGCCGAGCAGCGCGCCCCCCGGGAAACAGGCTTTCGGGATCGACTGATAGCCGCCCTTAGTGACCACCCGCGCGCCGTAAGCCACCCGCTTACCGCCCTTGAGCACCTCGGCGATCATCGGATGATGCTTCCAGCGCTGGAACTCGTTATAGGGGGAAAGATGCGGGTTTTTATAGTTGAGATCAACGATATAGCCCACATAAACCTGATTGTTTTCAAGGTGATACATAAACGAGCCGCCACCTGCCTTCCACCCGAGCGGCCAGCCCATCGTGTGGGTCACCTCGCCCTCATTATGGTTCTCGGGCCGCACATCCCAGATTTCCTTGATCCCGAGGCCGAACTTGGGCACATCGCAGGCCCCATCCAGCCCGAACTTGGCGATCACCTGTTTGGACAGCGACCCGCGCGCCCCTTCCGACAGGAACACATATTTCCCGTTCAGCACCATGCCCGGCTCATAATGCGGCCCCGGCGTGCCATCCGGCTTCAGCCCGAACTCGCCCGCGACTACGCCAGCAAGCGACCCGTCCTCACCATAAACCAGCTCCGAGCAGGCCATGCCGGGGAAGATTTCCACGCCAAGCGCTTCGGCCTGCTCCGCCATCCAGCGGGTCACGTTGGCCATGGAAACGATATATTTGCCATGATTATTCATCAGAGGCGGCATCAGGACATTCGGCACCCGAATCCCGCCGCCTGCGCCCAGCATCAGGAAACGGTCCTTCCTGACCCTGGTCTTGATCGGCGCGCCTTTTTCGGCCCAATCGGGGATCAGCGCGTCCAGCCCGCATGTGTCCAGCACCGCACCTGAGAGAATATGCGCGCCCACTTCCGAGCCCTTCTCCAGCACCACCACATTGAGGCCCGCATCGAGCTGCTTCAGGCGAATGGCCGCCGAAAGTCCCGCCGGCCCAGCGCCGACAATCACCACATCATAATCCATCGCTTCGCGGTCTATTCCGGTCATCATGGCCCCCAATATTGCGTTGCAACATGTATTGCAGGAGTTTACGCGCGCGTCAACAATGACACGGCGTCAAATGGCTCAAATCCGACCACTTTGCCGCGATCAGACAACTCCCCCTTGCCGATTTCCCCCGCCCCCCATAATAATCACGGTCAAAGCCCCGGTAAACGGGGCGCAAAGCGGAGTTATACCATTGGAAAAAATCCACCTTACCACTGCGGGGCAAGCCCGCCTGGAAGCCGAATTGAAAGAGCTGAAAACCGTGCGCCGCCCGCAGGTGATCGCCGACATCGCCGAAGCCCGCGCCCATGGCGACCTGTCGGAAAACGCCGAATATCACGCGGCGCGTGAGGAGCAGAGCCACATTGAGGGCCGGATCAAGGAACTGGAAGGCGTGCTCAGCCTTGCCGAGGTTGTCGATGTCAGCAAGCTTTCCGGCACCATCAAATTCGGGGCCACCGTGGAACTGGCCGACGAAGAAACCGACGAGGAAATCACCTACCAGATCGTCGGCCCTTACGAGGCCAACATCGATGAAGGCCGCCTCAACCTGAAATCACCGCTGGCACGGGCATTGATTGGCAAGGAAGAAGGCGATAGCGTGGAGGTGCGCACCCCCGGAGGCGCGCGCAGTTACGAGGTATTGAGCGTCAAATTCATTTAACCCCGCAGGAGAATTTCCCTTATGAACAGGCTTGGCGGTAGCTTCGGAGCGAGTAGCATTGAAGGGCGAGAACCGCTTTTTGCCGCTATTTTCAGTGTGTTATGGGTAATTGGCCTTGCCGCTTACGGGGCGGGCTACTTTGGCTTGTTCGGTGATGGGGTCGAGCCCCGGGGGCCGGTCTCACTGGAGGTCATGCTCTTTGCCTTCGCGGCCATCCTGCCCATTGCGCTCGTGTGGATCGGGGTGCTTTTGCTGCGCCGCGCGGCGGAAGTGCAACGCGATGCGCGGGATCTTGCCGCTATGCTCAAGCGCTTTCAGGCGGGGCCGGCGGGCAATCCTGCGGCGCGGGTCACCCCAGCCAGCCGGAGCGGGGCCGAAACCAATGCCAAGCTTGCGGCCTTGAGCGACCAGATGCAGCAGGTGGAAAAGGCGCTGGTTGCCATATTGGCCACGCAGGCCGCGCCGAATGAGGACACTCCGGACACGCCCATAGCCACCGGGCCACCCCCCGAGCCGAAAGTCGAGATCGACTGGGACGAGCTTCTGCACGCCCTCAACTTCCCGACCGACGAAAAAGACAAAGACGGATTCCGCGCCCTGCGCATCGCCATGGGCAACCCTGCCACCTCGCAATGCCTGCGTGCGGCCGAGGATATTATGAACCTGATGAGCCAGGACGGAATTTACACTGACGACCTGTCGCCCGAAATCGCCCCCGCCGCCTTGTGGCGGCGTTTTGCCGATGGCACACGCGGCGAGGAAGTGGCTGCTGTCGGCGGCATTCATGACCCGACAGCGGTGTCCAAAGTCCGCGCCCGGATGCGCTCGGACCCGATCTTCCGTGACGCCGCCCTGCATTTCCAGCGCCAGTTTGACATCACCCTGCGGGAGTTCTGCGCCCATGGCACCGATGCGCAAATAGAGCGGCTCGCCAACACCCGCACCGGCCGCACCTTCATGCTGCTCGGGCGGGTGAGCGGGATGTTTGGGTAGAGGACCGGGGTCGATATAGCCTGACGACTCAATTTTGAGTGCAGTTCTGATGTGCGCGTATCCCCAATATCGTTTTTCCTGTTCGGCGGCAGGACGGTTCCGCACGACCGCCCCGGGAAACGCCTGCCACAAGCGCCATATTCGCCGCGCGGCGCGGGTGCAATCTCGCCAAGCAAACCATACCTTGACGCGCCGCCCCGCCGAGCCGAAGGCGAGGCGCGGGTCCGGTGCGCCAGCACCGGAAAAGCATCGGCCTCCGGTGTTTTGTCTGCCCATGTATCGCCCTGTGTGTTAGGCGTTCCAACGGGTTGATCCATACATGCCTCTGTAGACATGTCTTATTTGACATGTCTACAGAGGGATGTATCAAAGTGCCCGAAATATCGGCAGACTAAAACGCCCAAACAGGCGGCCCCCGAGGCGGGGCTAATTGAAACCGGGATCAAATAAAAGAAACTCTGAACAAAGCTGGGTTACAGGGTTTCGCTAAATCTGGGCTATGCTCCGTAGGATTTTCCGGTCTT
>JALWPC010000499.1 GCA_026995265.1 Paracoccaceae bacterium | reverse complement strand
CCAGCTCCAGATAGCGGGCATATGAACGCACGTATCCGGCTAAAAACCCTGTGTTTTCAAACACCGAGAGGTCGCAATTCTCGATCGCGGCAATGTAGGAGGCTTTGATCCGCAGGTCGCGCTGCACGTCCAGCAAGGACTTCCCGAGCGTGGCGCGCTCACCGCGCAACTCGTCGCCAAGGCGCAACTCGTAAGAGTCAAAACCCTGCAACTCTGCAATTTCCGCATCAGTGGAATTCACGGCCCTGCCCTTGTGTTTCGTATGGCGCCAACTCGAAAACGAATCACTTCTTACCGAAGTCTTTATCGCGGTAACACTTTATTCATTGTTTTTAGGCTTTTTTCCCGTTCCTGTCCAGTGGCTTAGGCGGGAAAGCGCCCATATGGTTAGCAGGCAATCGGCTTGCGGGCGAGTTCGCATTGCTGCCATAAGCTATCGAGTGCGTGCACCAGCTCGTCCATCATCGGGCCATCATGCACGGGCGAGGGCGTAAAGCGCAGGCGCTCGGTGCCCCGGGGCACGGTGGGATAGTTGATCGGCTGCACATAGATGCCGAAGTCATTCAGCAGGTGGTCCGACAGCATTTTGCACTTGGCAGGGTTGCCCACATGCACCGGCACAATGTGGCTCGGGCTGTCCATCACCGGCACGCCCATGGCTTTTAGCCGCAATTTCAGCACCTTGGCCGCTTCTTGCTGTTGGTCCCGCAGTTCCTGATGCTCTTTCAGGTAGCGGATAGAGGCCGTCGCCCCCGCCAGCACTGCAGGCGGCAGGGAGGTGGTGAAGATGAACCCCGGCGCATAGGAGCGCACCGCGTCCACCATCTTGCGCGAGGCGGCAATATAGCCCCCCATCACCCCGTAAGCCTTGCCCAGAGTGCCGTTGATAATATCAATCTTGCCCGCGAGCCCGAGCTGCTCAGACACCCCGCCCCCGCGCGGCCCATACATGCCCACCGCGTGCACTTCATCAAGATATGTCAGCGCGCCGAACTCCTCGGCAAGGGCGCAGACCTCCGCGAGCGGGCCGAAATCGCCATCCATCGAGTAAACCGACTCGAACGCAATCAGCTTGGGCGCGTTCGGGTCCGCCGCTTCCAGCAACTCCCGCAGGTGCGCCACGTCGTTATGCCGCCAGATATGCTTTTCGCACCGGCCCCGCCGCAGGCCCTCGATCATGCTGGCATGATTGAGCTCGTCAGAGAAAATCACCAGCCCGGGGAAGAGCTTGGGCAGGGTGGAAAGGGTGGCGTCGTTGGCGATATAGGCCGAGGTGAACACCAGCGCGTCTTCCTTCTGGTGCAGGTCGGCAATTTCGGCCTCCAGCGCATTGTGGTAGGCCGTGGTGCCGGAAATATTGCGGGTGCCGCCCGAGCCGGCCCCGGCCACTTCCAGCGCCTCGCGCATGGCTTCCAGCACCACCTCGTTTTGCCCCATGCCGAGGTAATCATTCCCGCACCACACCGCAATATCCTGCACGGTGCCATCGGGCTTGTTCCACTTGGCGCGGGGAAACTGCCCCTTTTGCCGCACAATATCCATAAACACGCGGTAACGGTCTTCGGCGTGCAGCGCCTCAAGCGCGGTGTCCAGATGTGCGGTATAGTCCATGGGGGTCTCCTGTCTGAGGGGTGCGGCGGGTATAGACGAGAAACTATGGAAATTCACCCTGCAAAATGCCGCATCGGGGATTGATCGCGCGTTTGTTACCAAAGCCACCCTGACATTTTGGTGAAATACGCAAATCAGGCGTGAAATCCCGATATTGACGGCAGGCAGGGGGTGTGAAATGAACCGTGAAACCGTGGACCCTTTGCCGGATATGCCTGTGACCCCAGCCACCACAACCCTGACACTTCCTTCAGAGGCCGACACCGCGCGCCTGGCGCGGGCCTTTGCGGCTGCCATGCGGGCAGGCGATGTGGTGCTGCTCAATGGCGGGCTGGCCGCGGGCAAAACCGCCTTTGTGCGCGCGGCGGTGGCGGCGCGGGGGGTGGCGGATGCGGTGACCAGCCCCACCTATACGCTGGCCAATATCTACGCTGGCCCGATTGTGCATATAGATGCCTACCGCCTTGAAACCCCTGCAGATTTCGCCGATCTGGCGCTGGAAGACGAGCTGGAGCGCGGCCTTGCCTTCATTGAATGGGGCGCGATGCTGGCGGGGGAATTTGACGATTATGTGAGCCTTGAACTGGCCATGGTGCAGGGGCAGGAGCAGGCCCGCGAAGCGCGGCTCTCCAGCCACGGCCCGCGCGGGGCGGCGCTGCTGGCGGCGGTGCTGGAGGGGGTCGCATGAAGCTTTTCCTGCAAACCTCCTCGGGCCAGCCCGCGCTGGTGCTCTGGGATGGTGGCGTGATTTTCGAGGTCACCTATGACCGGATGCAGCGGCTGGATTACGGCGCGGAACTGCGCGCGGCGCTGGAAAGCGCGGGGCGCAGGCTTGCGGACATATCCGAAATCATCGTTGACATCGGCCCCGGGCGGCTGGGCTCCACCCGCACCGCCGTGGCCTTTGCCAACGGGCTGGCCTATGCCCGCCGCCTGCCGATTGCGCCGCTGAACTCGGTTCTGCTGCTCGGGGCATACGCCGAAGCCACCCACGGCACCCCCTGCCTTGTGTTGCGGAGCGCTGCCCGCAGGCAATACCATTGGGGGCTGGTGAAAGGCGGGCGGATCATCGAGGCGGGTTTTGCGCCCGATGCGGTGATCTCGCCCGCGTTCAAAGGCCCCGTGCTGGTGGCCGGAGACGCCTCCCCCGAGCGCGCCACCGTGGCCAATGCCCGGTGGCTGGAGCTGAATTCTGTGCCCGGCGCGGCGCTCCCCCTGCTCGCGCCACACCTGAAGCCAACCCACGGCCCCGTGGTGCCACTGACTGATACAACGGGGCTCACCAATGGATAAGGCAGCGAACATTCTGGCAGCCGGCGGCGTGGCCCTTCTGCCCACCGACACGGTTTACGGCCTGATGGCCAGCCCGCTGCACCCCAAAGCGGTGGCGAGGATTTTTGCGCTGAAGGGGCGGGCGATGGCCAAGAAGCTGCCGGTTCTGGTTGCGGATATGGCGCAGGTCGAGGCGCTCGGCGTGGCGCTCACCCCCCGCCGCAAGGCCCTGTTTGGGTTCAACGCCCTCACCGTGGTGCTGCCCCTTACCACCCCGCCCCCGTGGCTGGCAGGCCGCGCCGAGGTGGCGGTGCGGATGCCAAACGCTCCGGCCCTGCGCGCGCTCTTGCAGCGCACCGGCCCGCTGCTGGCCACCAGCGCCAATGCCAGCGGGCAGCAAACCCCCGCCGAGGTGCCCGCCATCCTCGCCCAGCTTTCCGGCGCACCCGACATCGTGGTGGATGACGGCCCGCGCGCAGGCCAGCCCTCCACCCTGATTGACAGCCAAACCACCCCCTTCACCGTGCTGCGGCGCGGGGCGCTCAGCGACGAAACCCTTGCGGAGATTCTGGCCCTATGACCCTTATTCTCGGTATAGAAACCTCGTGTGATGACACCTCTATCGCGGTGGTTGACGACGCGGGCCAGGTGCTGGCCTGCAAGACCGCCTCGCAGGTCGAGGTTCACGAAGGTTACGGCGGCATCTACCCCGAATTCGCCAGCCGCGCCCATGTGGCGGCGATTATCCCGACGCTGGAGGCAACGCTGAAGGCGGCGGGCGCGGGGGCGGATGACCTCGCGGCCATTGGCGTTACCCGTGGCCCCGGGCTGATCGGCTCGCTCTTGGTGGGGCTGCACACCGCCAGCGGGCTGGGGGCGGGCTGGGGCCTGCCGGTTTACGGCGTCAACCACCTGCGCGGCCACCTGCGCTCGGCCCTGCTGGAAGGCGGCAGGGTGGACTACCC
>JALWPC010000498.1 GCA_026995265.1 Paracoccaceae bacterium | reverse complement strand
ATAATCATAGATACCGACCCGGGGCAGGATGATGCTGTCGCCATTATGCTGGCCCTTGCCTCGCCCGAGCTGGAGGTGCTGGGCATAACCACGGTGGCCGGAAACGTGCCGCTGGCGCTCACACAGCGCAACGCGCGGATTATCTGCGAGCTGGCGGGGCGCCCGGATATACCGGTGTTTGCGGGGGCTACGCGGCCGATGGTGCGCCGCCTTGTGACCGCCGAGCATGTGCATGGCAAAACCGGCTTGAACGGCCCCGAGCTTTGGGAGCCAACCATGCCTCTGCGCAAAGAGCACGCGGTGGATTTCATCGTCAAAACCCTGCGGATGAACCGCGACGGGGCGGTAACGCTCTGCGTGCTTGGCCCGATGACCAACATTGCCCTTGCGCTGATCAAAGCCCCCGATATTGCCGCGCATATCCGCGAGATTGTGCTGATGGGGGGCGGCTGCTTTGAGGGTGGCAACACCACGCCCGCGGCGGAGTTCAACATCTATGTAGACCCCCACGCTGCCAAGGTGGTGTTCGGGGCGGGCATTCCGCTGGTGGTGATGCCGCTGGACCTGACCCACAAGGCGCTGACCACCCGCGAACGGGTGGCGCGCTTCAAGGGGCTGGGCAACAAGGCAGGGGTGTTCACCGCTCAAATGCTGGGCTTTTTCGAGCGGTTTGATATGGAGAAATACGGTTCCGAGGGCGCGCCATTGCATGACCCGAACGTGATCGCCTATCTTTTGAAGCCCGAAATGTATAAAGGCCGCGAGGTCAACATCGAGATCGAAACCGAATCCGCCCTGACGCTGGGGATGACGGTGGTCGACTGGTGGCGGGTAACGGGCCGCCAGCCCAATGCCACCTTCCTGCGCGAGGTCGATGACGCGGCATTTTTCGAGCTGCTGTTCGAGCGCATCGGGCGGTTTTAGCGCCGCGCAATGCCAAAGGCGCGGGCCAGTCGGGCGCGCAGCATGGCTTTGCGCGCTTGGCGGTTGGCCTTGTTCTGGCGCTTCAGGCGGGCGACTTCGTCCAGCAAATCACGGCGCGGGACCTTCCGGAAGACCCCGATGATGCGCAGCGTGGTGGTCGCCGGAAAGGTGACAACCCGCACCGCGCCCAAGGCCCCGCCAATGGTGGTGCGGATGCTGGCGTGCTGGCGAAAGGCGCGTAAAGAGGGGGAATGGAACAGTGATAATAAGGAAGGCGATCTGCTGACAATTTCAGAAAAAAATTCTATAACACGCTGGTAATAAAAGACAAATAACATATTCATATAACTATTAACCTAGGTTAGTAGTTATATGAATATGTTTGTGCACGCCCTTGAACGGCTGTGAAACCCTGAACTTGATGGTTGTCAAGGCGGGTGCGGTCAAACCCGCTATGCTGCGGGTTTCGTGGATATGGAGGCACAAATGGGCGTGTTTGATATTGTTGTGGTCGGGGCGGGTCCGGCGGGGCTGGGCTTTGTGCGCAGTCTGAAGGGCAGCGGGCTGACCGTGGCCGTGGTGGAGCGCCTCGGCGAGGACGTGCTGGCCGACCCGCCGGAGGATGGCCGCGATATTGCCCTCACCCATGCCTCGGAGGAAATCATGGAGCGGCTGGGGATGTGGGCGCATATTCCCGAGGGTGCTTGCGGCGTGATCAAGGATGCCAGGGTGGTGAATGGCCGCTCGGATTACGCGCTGCATTTTGCCAGCGCGGGCAGCGGCAAGGGCTATCTTGGGCGGATTGTGCCCAACCATCTGATCCGGCGCGCGGCTTATGAAGAGGTGAAATCGCTGCCTGACGTAACGCTTATGTGCGGCGCGGCGGTGGAGGCGGTCTCTAAGGGCCGTGTGGTTCTGGAGAGTGGGCGCGCGCTGAAGGCCGCGCTGGTGGTGGCGGCCGACAGCCGCTTTTCCGAAACCCGCCGCAAGATGGGGATCGGGGCGGAAATGGAGGATTTCGGCCGCGTGGTGATTGTCTGCGAAATGGCGCACGAGCGGCCCCATGGCGGGGTGGCCACCGAGTGCTTCCACTATGACCAGACGCTGGCGGTGCTGCCGATGCAGGGGGAGGTTTCTTCGGTGGTGGTGACCTTGGCGGCGGATAAGGCCGAGGCGGCGATGGCGATGCCGGAGGCGGCGTTTGCCGCCGATATTCAGGCGCGATTTGGCGGCAAGCTCGGGAAGATGGCGCTGATCAGCCAGCGGGTGGCCTATCCGCTGGTGGGCGTGTTTGCCAACCGCTTTGTCGCCCCGCGCTTTGCGCTGGTGGGCGATGCGGCGGTGGGGATGCACCCGGTAACGGCACATGGGTTTAACCTTGGGCTCACCGGCGGGGCGGTGCTGGCCGATGCGGTGAAACAGGCGGCGGCGGAAGGGCGGGATATTGGTGATATCCGCGTGCTTACGCCCTATGAGCGCGCCCACCGGAAGGTGGCGCGGCCCCTGTATCTGGGCACCAATGCTTTGGTGAAGCTCTATACAGATACGCGCATACCGGCACGGATTGCCCGCATGGCGGCCCTGCGGCTGGGCAATGTTCTGCCCCCCGTAAAGACGCGGATTGTGCGGCAATTAACGCAGGCATGGTCATAAAACGCGCTTTTATGGTGTTTGAAACGTAGCGTCTGCTCGGCGGGTGTGCTATGAGGTCCCAGACCTATCATAGCGGGCCGTTAATGAGTGATTATCAAACATTTTCAACCCCTAAGGATGGGGTGTGTCGCACGCTAACGGCGCAATCCGCGCTGGATATTCTGCTGGACGGGCGTTTCAGAACGCTGGATATATCCGCCTATTATGAACGGCTCGCGCATGAATTGGGGCGGGATTTCCCCAATATCCGCTTTGTTGCGCGCTATGTGCCACTGTTGCATAGCGGGCAAAAACACCGTGAATTGCGGCAACAGGGGGCGCTTTATTTACGCACCCGCTCTATGGCGCTGGCGGCTTTCGAGCACCGCGTGGCGGACCTGGTGGGCGAGGCCCTGAGCCGCCCCGGACAGGTGGAAATGGTCACTGAAATCATAACGCCCATATTTGAAATGGCCGCTCAAGCCATTACCGGCCTGCCGTATTTCCCCGATGTGATTCGGGTGTTTACCACCTATAACAGCCTGAAAATGTCTCGAAAAATCGACGCAGATTTTGCCGCGCTCCGGAAAATGGCCCGGCAGCGGTTTCCGCAGGATAGCGATGAAACCCACGGGATGCGGGTGGGGTTTTCTGTGCTCGGGGTGGCGCCCGTCGGCGCCAGTCTGGCGCAAAGTTTTGCCGCGGTTATTCCCCGCGCCCATCCGGTGCCGATAAACGCCTTGCCGTGGGGAAAGCACTTTCTGGCAACGGCCTTGCCGGTGGTAGGGCGCGAAACCCTTGGCGGGCCGGTTTGCCTGGCGGAGGGCGTGGCGGATGTGCGGGTTTGCGAGGTGGATTTGAGCCGGTTTACAAGCGAGGGCCAGCAGCCGGACTATATTTTCGGTGCCGGCCCCCATGCCTGCCTGGGGCGCAGCGCGGCTTTGTCTCTATGGGGGCGCATTGGCGCGGTTCTGGCGCAAAACCGCCTGAACATCCGCTTGCTGGAGTTAGCCCCCGCCAGCCACAAAATTCTGGATTTCCCGAAAAAAATGCTCATAGAGGTGACCGCATGACAGATGACATAAAGAACGCTTTGGCCCGCGCATTTGACGAGGTGTTCAATGTGCGTGCCTCGATCAGGGGTGCCGACCTCATCAAGCAGGCGGATTTCTCCATTCGGGATCTGCATGATTCCAGCATCAAATACGTTGAATTCTGTATGCATGTCGAGGAAAGCCTCGATGTCGAGATAGAGCTTTCGGACCTGTTGGACAATCCCACATATCTGGGCTTTTCCGCGT
>JALWPC010000497.1 GCA_026995265.1 Paracoccaceae bacterium | reverse complement strand
CTGCCGCAGAAGCGGGTTCCTCTTCGCCTGAGGCCCATGCAAGCCCTGTGTCCGAAGGGATAACTGGTGAAACGGCTCATGCCGCATCCGAACCTGGAGATACGCCCATAGAAACCAGCCCTGCGCCGGAGGTCGCAAGCGGGCTTGAAACGGCATTGCAGCCCCCCGAGCTTGAGGGCTCGGCCGGGCAATCGCTCCAACCCGATACCAGCGTAGCCAGTGCCGCAGCACCTGCCGCCACCTCTGCGCCGGACCCGGCTTTGCCTGCGCCTGCCATGGCGGCCGCCCCGGCCCAAACCATGGCACCCGACGGGGCTACCGGGGAAGGTGGCTCACTCGCACAAGACAGCACACCGCCAACGCTGGGCAAGACCAGTGCCCCGCTCACCCTCGCGCAAGTGCTACCCCCCGATGTGGCTCCCGCACCCGACCAGATTGCCCCGAGCTTTGACCTTGTGCGCGTGGCTCCCGACGGCTCTGCCGTGATTGCGGGCCGTGCCGCCCCCGGGGCCGATGTGCAGGTGTTTTCCGGCAATATTCCGGTGGCCGAGGCCACGGCCAGCGCCCGCGGCGAATTCGTGGTGTTCCTCGATGCGCCAAGCACCACCACGCTTGACCTGCAAATTCCAGAGCCGCCGGAAGGGGCGCAACTGGTGGTTTCCCAGGATGACGTCATCATCCTCCCGCCCGCGCCCGACTCTGAAAACGCCGCGCCCACTGTGCTGCACCGCACCCCGGATGCCGTGCAGGTTATCCAGCCTTCCGGCCCGGCCATTCCCAGCAATATCAGCCTTGATCTGGTCAGCTATACCAAAAGTGGGGCCGTGCAACTTGCGGGCAGGGGGCAACCCGGCAATGTGGCGCGAATATATGCGGACGGGCACCTCGCGGGCGAGGCCCAAATTGCCGACGGTGGCAATTGGGCGTTGGAAATCAACGATATAGCCGAGGGGCGTTATCTGTTGCGGGTGGATGAAATCACCCCCGCTGGCGAGGTCGCTAGCCGTGTAGAGAGTCCCTTCCAGCGGCAATTTCCCGAGGCCGACACGCCGGACAGCTTTTCGCAGGGGGCAAAGATCATCGTGCAGCCCGGCAACACGCTCTGGCTGATGGCCACGCAGGCCTATGGCGACGGCAACGCCTATTCGCAAATTTTTGCCGCCAACAAAGATGCCATTCGCGACCCCAACCTGATTTACCCCGGCCAGATATTCGAAATCCCGCGGGTGGATAAATAATCAGCTCGCCCTCTGGTGCTTTGTCCCCGCAGCCCTTATCTGTTACGGATGCGAAGTCGAATAGTCTACACCCCCGAGTCGGAATTGGACGACAGCTACAGTGGCTGGGAGACCATCAAACGGGTAGCCCCCTATCTGTGGCCGAAAAACCGGGTTTGGCTACGGGTGCGGGTGGTGCTGGCGATGACAGCGCTGGTGCTGGCCAAGGTGGCCACCGCGCTTACCCCTTTGTTTTTTATTGCCGCAGTGGATGCTCTGACCCCTGAAAAAGCCTCTGGTAGCGTGGGCTGGCTTTTGGGCGTATCCGCCGTTGGGCTGGTGGTGGGCTATGGCCTGATGCGCCTGGCTACGGTCGGGTTCAACCAGCTTCGCGACGCCTTGTTTGCCCGCGTGGCCCAGCGGGCCCTGCGGGTGCTGGCGCGGGAAACCTTTGAGCATATCCATGCCCTCAGCCTGCGTTACCACCTGCAACGCAAAACCGGTGGTTTGAGCCGGATTATTGAGCGCGGGGTGAAAGGGGTGGAATTCCTGCTGCGCTTCATGTTGTTTTCCATCGGTCCGCTGGTGCTGGAGCTGCTCTTTGTCGGTGTGGCGCTGGTGTGGCTGTTTGATGTGCGCTACCTTGGCGTAGTGGCGGTCACTATTTTTCTTTACGTTATCTTCACCTTCAAGGTCACCGAATGGCGGGTGAATATCCGTCGCCAGCAAAACAAGGCCGATACCGAGGCCAACCAGAAGGCGATAGACAGCCTGCTGAATTTTGAAACGGTGAAATACTTCAGCGCCGAAGAGCGGGAATCCGCCCGCTATGACCGCTCCATGCGCGCCTATCAGAAAGCGGCGATCAAAACCACATATTCGCTCGGTTTCCTGAATTTCGGGCAATCGTTGCTGATCACCACCGGCCTTGTGATCGTGATGATCATGGCGGCAACGGGCGTGGAAAACGGCACGCTTACAGTGGGCGAGTTTGTCGGGGTCAACACATATATGATCCAACTGGTGATGCCGCTCAATTTCCTTGGCTCGGTCTACCGCGAGATCCGGCAGGCATTGGTGGATATGGGGCAAATGTTTGCGCTTTTGGGACAGCCACCCGAGATCATCGACAAGCCCGATGCCCCTGCGCTTTCTGTTACGGGGGGAGAGGTGCGCTTTAACAATGTCGATTTTTCCTACGAGGAAAACCGACAGATATTGCACAGGCTGAACCTGCGGGTCGGACCCGGCGAAACCATCGCCGTGGTTGGCCCCTCCGGGTCGGGCAAATCCACTATCGGGCGGTTGTTGTTCCGCTTTTACGATGTCACATCCGGCGCGTTGACGATTGACGGCCAGGATGTGCGCGACGTCACCCAGAAAAGCCTGCGCGCCCAGATCGGTGTGGTGCCGCAGGATACGGTGCTGTTTAATGATACTGTAGGCTATAACATTGCCTATGGCCGCGAGAATGCGACGCAAAAGGATGTGGAAGAGGCGGCAAAAGCGGCGCAAATCCACGACTTCATCATGAGCCTGCCCAAAGGGTATGACACACAGGTCGGCGAGCGGGGGCTCAAGCTTTCAGGCGGCGAAAAACAGCGTGTGGGCATTGCCCGCACCCTGCTGAAAAACCCGCCCATTCTGTTGCTCGACGAGGCCACTTCGGCACTCGATAGCGAAACCGAACAGGGCATTCTGGACAGCCTGCGCGCCATGGGCCACGGCCGCAGCGTAATCACCATCGCCCACAGGCTGTCTACCGTTGTGGATGCCGACAAGATCGTTGTGCTTGAAAACGGCCATATAGTAGAAGAGGGCACCCACGGGGCGCTTTTGGCAAAAAATGGCCGTTATGCCAACATGTGGCACCGCCAGCGGGCCGATATGGCGGATGCCTGATTTCCAAATTGTAAAAAATATCCCGGGGTGAGCGCAGCGAGGGGCAGCGCCCCTGTTGCAAGCGTAGCGCCGCATGGGCCGATGAGGGGGGCCGAAGGCTCCCCGAAGAGGCCCACCCCCGGAACTGCCCCATAATTCCGGAATTGCTTTTGCTTCGGGGGGGGTAAACCCCCACTCAGCAAAAGCACATTTTCAGACGAGCTGAAAATGCCTGCCGCTGGCCACGGCCTCGCCTTCGGCTCGGCAGGGGCTTCGCCCCTCTTTCGCTGCGCTCAATTCACCCCAGAGTATTTGATGAAGAATGAAGTCAGGGGCGTTGTGACAACCGCGCACGGATGACCCGCAGCATGTTTTTGCCCATGACCTTGCCGATTTCGGCCTCGCTCAGGCCCAGCTTCAGCAGTTCCTGGGTGATGGCAGCGAGTTCCGATGTGTCGAAGGTGGTGCCGATAGAGCCGTCAAAATCTGACCCGAGAGAAACCGCATCCACCCCGAGCGCGTCGATAGCGGCCTGAATGCTGCGCGCCACGCCGGCGGGGGTGTTGTCGCAGATGCCGTTTTTTGAGTAGCCGATACCAACCACGCCCCCCGTTTCGGCAATCCGTTGCATCAGCTCCACCGGAATATTTCGTTTGTCATCGCACACAGACCGCATCCCTGTATGGCTGAGTACAATGGGCATATCGACCATATCGAGCACATCGGCCACCACCTGCTCGGAGGAATGGGCCACATCCAGAATCAACCCGCGGCGCTGCACCTCGGCCACCACCTCGCGGCCAAAATCGGTGAGGCCGGCCTGGCTGCGCCCTTGCAGCGAACCGCCGAGATTGTTGTCAAAGATATACTGCAACCCGATCAGCCGGTATCCTGCCGATTCAAGCCGCAACAGGTTGGCCATGTCGCCCTCGAGCGCCTGTGCGCCCTCGATCCCGAGAATTCCGCCCACGATCTGTTCCCCGGCGGCGCGACGGTTAAGCACCTCTTCGAGGTCGTCAACCGTGCGGATGATCTTCAGGCGTCCGGGCGCGTTCATTTGCACCTCGGCCAGCTTCTGCGCCTGATATTTGGCCCGCTCAAACAGGCTGAACCAGGTGCGCACGGGCCAGAGCTGGGCCATCACCAGCGGGGTGATATTGTCAAAAGCGGTGGCATCGGTGCGGCCATTATTCTGCCCGTCGGGGGCCTTGGTCACGGCGGCAAACACCTGCACCGCCACATTGCCCTCGATCTGGCGCGGCAGGTCCACTTGCCCATAAGCCCCGTGCGCGCTCAGGTCGCGGTTCCACAGCAGGCTGTCGGCGTGCCAATCGCCGATGATCAGGCTGTCATGCAGGGCCTGGGCAGGGTCGGAGATCAGGTAGGGGGCGTGTTGGGCCACGGTGTTGCGGCTGCGCTCCACATAGCCGGGGCCAAGAAGCACAAGGCCTGCTACCCCGATCACACACAGTGCGGCCACCAACTTGAAAAATTTCAGCACTGCCCGCTTCACATTCCCCACCTTACATTGGCCAGAACACCAGTATCGCGGGGATGCTCACCGCCACCACGATGATCTCCAGCGGCAGCCCCATGCGCCAATAATCGCCAAAGCTATAGCCCCCGGGGCCCAAAATCAACGTGTTGTTCTTGTGGCCGATCGGGGTGAGGAAGGCGCAACTGGCCGCCACGGCCACCGCCATCAGGAAGGGGTCGGGGTTTACGCCCAGCGACGTGGCCATCCGAATGGCAATCGGGGCGGCCACGATGGTGGTGGCGGTGTTGTTGAGCACATCGGACAGTGTCATGGTGACAACCATCAGAACGGTGAGGATTGCCCACGGGGGCAGGCCGGCGGTCAGGTCCACCAACCCGCCCGCAATCAACTCGGTGCCCCCCGAGGTTTCCAGCGCTCCGCCCAGCGGGATCATCGCGCCCAGCAGCACCACCACCGGCCAGCTGATGTGGCTGTAAATCTCGTTGAGTGGCAGGATTTTGAACAGCACAAAGCCGACCACCACCAGCCCCAGCGCCACCGGCAGATAGACCAGCCCAAAGCTGGCGGCCGCCACGGCGGTGGCGAACAGGCCAATGGCCAGCCACACCTTTTTGTCTTCGGTCACCGCCAGCCCGCGCTCGGCCAGTGGCAGGCAGCCGAGCCACTCCACCACCTCATTGCTCTGCTCGCTTGGCACCAGCAGCAGCAGAATATCCCCCGCCCGCACTCTGGTTTTGCGGATCTGGCTTCTGATCTTGCGCCCCTGTCGGGCAATGCCCATCAGCACCGTGCGTCGGCGCCAGCCAAGGCCGATGGCCATGGCGGTTTTGCCGTTGATGCGGGAGTCCTCGGTCACCACCACCTCAACCACGCTGAGCCCGTCGCCATCGGCGCGCAGGGCCTCCTGGCGCTTGCTTTCGGCAAAATCCAGCGACAGGGCGGCGCGGAATTCATCCAGCGCCTCGGGGGCGGCCTCCAGCACCAGCGCATCGCCCGCCTGCAACCTGGTGGCCCCCGCCGTGCCATAGCGCCGCTTGCCCCCGCGCAGAAGGCCCAGAATGGCGACGTCATTCTTTTCTGCCGTGTCATAGAGCGCCGAGAGCCGCTGGCCGATCAGCTTGGACTCCGCGGGCACCGTGAGTTCGGCGATATATGGCGCCATGTCGGCCATCGGGTCGCTGTTTGCGCCCTCCTTTGGCTGCGGGATCAGCCGCCAGCCGATCAGCGCCACGAAGAGCAGCCCCGCAATGGCGGCGGCCCCGCCGACGGGGGCGAAATCAAACATCGCGAAGGGGGTGCCGAGGCTGTCTTCCCGAATGGTGGCAATGATGATGTTGGGCGGGGTGCCGATCAGGGTGATCATGCCGCCTAGGATGGTGGCAAAGGAAAGCGGCATCAGCGAGAGCCCCGGCGCGCGCCCGGCCTTGCGGGCGGTTTGGATGTCCACCGGCATCAGAAGGGCCAGCGCCGCGACATTGTTCATAAAGCCCGAGAGCACCCCGCCAATGGCCCCCATCAGCGCGATATGCGCGCCAAGGGCGCGGGAGGCATCCACCAGCGTGCGGGTGATCAGAAACACCGCGCCCGAGCGCACAAGGCCCGCGGAAACCACCAGCACAAGCGCCACCACCAGGGTGGCCGGGTGGCCAAAGCCGTCAAAGGCGTGTTTGGCTGGGATGACGCCGGTCACAACGCCCAGCAGGAGGGCGGTAAACGCCACGAGGTCATAGCGGAACTTGCCCCAAAGCAGGAAGGCGAACACGCCGCCAAACAGGGAAAACAGGATGATTTGGTCGGTGGTCATGGAAGCTCCGCAGGTTTTGGCTATCCAAGCGGAAATGAAGTCAAAAATCAATGGCTGGTTGCCTGGTCCGCCGAGCGCAGCGAGGCCACGGCCCGTGAGGGCAACCGGTTTTTGCCTGCAAAAACCGTGCTTTTTCGACGGGGGGCTTGCCCCCCAGGGAGAAAAAGCAAACCCGGACCTGTCGGACAACTCCGGGTGCGCGCCGCCTCGGGGAGGCTAAAGCCCCCCCTCGTTGGCGCGGGCTGTGCAGGCACAGCCGGAGCAAGCCAATAGGTTCGCCTTGCAGCCAGCCGCCTTTTCGTTTTATACCCGTGCCAACATATTCAGATAGCGGAGGCACTACATGGCGGGCCATTCAAAATGGGCGAATATCCAGCATCGGAAAGGGCGGCAGGATGCGGCGCGCTCCAAGCTGTTTTCCAAACTGGCAAAAGAGATCACCGTGGCGGCCAAAATGGGCGACCCGGACCCGGACAAGAACCCGCGCCTGCGCCTTGCAGTGAAAGAGGCCAAGAAGGTATCTGTGCCCAAGGATGTGATCGAGCGGGCGATCAAGAAATCCCAGGCGGGCGAAGGCGATAACTACGACGAAATCCGCTATGAAGGCTATGGTCCGGGCGGGGTGGCGGTGATTGTGGAAGCGATGACCGACAACCGCAACCGCACCGCCTCCTCGGTGCGCTCGATTTTCACCAAATCCGGCGGCAATTTGGCGGAAACCGGGGCGGTGTCCTTCATGTTCGACCGGGTTGGCGAGGTGGTTTACCCCGCCGACGCGGGGGATGCCGACACGGTCATGGAAGCCGCCATCGAAGCGGGGGCCGATGACGTGGAAAGCTCCGAGGACGGGCATATCATCTGGTGCGAGGCCACCAGCCTGAACGAGGTCTCCAATGCTTTGGAAGCCGCGCTCGGGGAGTCAGAATCCACCAAGCTGGTGTGGAAGCCGCAAACCACCACCGAGCTGGACCTTGAAGGCGCGCAAAAGCTGATGCGCCTGATCGAAATGCTGGAAGATGACGACGACGTGCAGACCGTGACCGCGAATTTCGAGATTTCCGACGAAGTGATGGCGCAGCTTTAAGGCCGCCGGATTTCCGGTGCCAAAGCACCGGAACCGCGCCTCGCCTTCGGCTCGGCGGGCGGCGCGTCGGGTATGGTTTTGCTTGGCGAGATTGCACCCGCGCCGCGTTGCAAATGCGGTGTTAGTGGCGGGTGTAGCCTGCCATTTGCGGCTATAGGCAAAATCGAGGAAGTCCCTACCGAGGCGAAGCCGAGGCCAGGCCCAACGGGAGGGCACATTTTGCGCAGCAAAATGGTGGCCGACGGGCGGGAGTGCTTGCTATGAGGCGTGCGCGGAGTCTGGGGTTATTGCAAGGCAAGCCCCAAGATTTCGGCGCATTGCTGGCCAGCGCCGAGGATGTCGCCGGTTTGGCCGCCAAACCGCGCCAGCGCGATTCGGGCAATGAGGGCAGCCGCAAGGGCCATGCCTGCAAACACCCCAAACCCCACCCAGCCAAAAGCCAGAAGGCAAGCGAGCAAGCCCAAACCCAGTGCCGGCCACGGGTCGGGCCTGCCGGCCTGCGCTGACAACCCGCTTGTGCGGGCGTTGGGCAACCATGCCATCACCGCTACCATCAGCGCCCGCGAGCCTGCCCCGAGGGCGGCGAGGGTCAGGGGCAAATCGGCGGCGGCCATGCCTGAAACTCCAGCATGGCGCGCCAAAAGTGCCAGAACCAGTGCAACCGTGCCAAAAGCCCCGATGCGGCTGTCTTTCATGATCTCAAGACGCTTTTCCGCCGAAAAGCCGCCCATCCCGTCTGCCATATCTGCCAGACCGTCTTCATGCATGGCACCTGTCATTACCACCTGAGCGGCCAGCACAAATGCGGCAGCCATCCCAGTGGAAACGCCCCACGTGCGCAGTGCCCAGCCCAGCCCGCCCGCCATAAGCCCGAGCGCTGCGCCAACCAGCGGATATGCCCAGGCCGCCCCCGCTCCCCGCGCACCTGCGCGCGCGTGCTCCACGGGCAGGGGCAGTCGTGTCAACAGGGAAAAGGCCACAGCGATGTCATGCAGTTCGAATTTCATGGCGAAATCAGTCGCTCCGGATACGTTTTTGGCTCAACATTTGTGCCAATACCCCGTAATACGGGGGGAAACGGAATTGTGAAAGCCAAAATGATGACCGCACCTTTCTCGACCCTTGACGAATTTGCCGCTCTGCTCAGCGACCAACCCGCGCCCGACGCCGCTACCAGCGAGGCCGCAACGGCCCGCAATGCGGTGCTCACCAAGCCGCCCGCGGCGCTCGGGCGGCTGGAGGAGGTGGCGATCTGGTATGCGGGCTGGCGCGGCGAGGCGGCCCCGCGCATAACGGCCCCGCAGGTGCTGGTCTTTGCGGGCAATCACGGGGTGGTGGCGCAGGGGGTGTCAGCCTTCCCGGCAGAGGTGACGGCGCAAATGGTGGGCAATTTCGCCGCCGGTGGCGCGGCGATCAACCAGCTTTGCGACGTAGCGGGGGCAAACCTGACGGTGATCCCGCTGGAGCTGGATCGCCCGACGGAAGACTTTACGCAGGCCGCTGCGATGAGCAGGGAAAACCTCGTGAACGCCCTGCAAACCGGCTGGGAAGCCGTGAACCCGTCGGCAGACCTGCTGGTAACCGGCGAAATGGGCATTGGCAACACCACCAGCGCCGCGGCCATTGCCAAGGCGCTGTTTGGCGGCGAGGCGGTGGACTGGGTGGGCCGTGGCACAGGGGTGGACAGCGCCGGCTTTGAACGCAAAATTGATGCGGTGGAGAAAGGCGTGGCGCTGCACGCGGTGTCCTCGGGCCTTGATGTGCTGCGCTGCCTTGGTGGCCGCGAGATTGCGGCGATGGCGGGAGCCATGGCGCGGGCACGGAGCCTGCGCATTCCGGTCGTGCTCGATGGGTTCATCTGCACGGCGGCGGCGGCCTGCCTGTTCAAGGCCAGCCCTGCCAGCCTTGACCATTGTATCGCGGGGCACCTTTCAGATGAAAACGCCCACGGGCGGCTGCTGGAAAAACTCGGTAAGCGCCCGCTGCTCGACCTTGGCCTGCGCCTTGGCGAAGGCTCCGGCGGAGCGCTGGCGATCAATATCGTTAAAGCGGCGCTGGCCTGCCATTCGGGCATGGCGACCTTTGATCAGGCGGGCGTTTCTGAGGGGTAGGGCGTAGGAGCGCGGTGCTGGCTGCATGGCCTTCCCAGCCACCTCGCCTACCTAAACTCCGTGCTTTCTGGGGCTACGCCCCAGAACCGCGCCTCGCCTTCGGCTCGGTAGCGGCGCGTCAAGATAGCCCTGCTTGGAAACATTGCACCCGCGCCGCGCTGCAACTCTTGTACTTGTGGCAAAGTCTGGAAAGGGAATGTGGCACTGGTGCCGATATTAGCCACGCGTGAGCATTTTTGGCGCGGTTCTTATATGAGTATTTTTAGAAGAATGAAGTCAGGCTTCTATTTTTCAAAAATACTCTGGGGTGAATGGCGCTTGCGCCAGAGGGGCAACGCCCCTCTTAGAACCTGCAACACCCGCGAGCGGTTGAGGGCGGCGCGGGTGCGACCTCGCCACAAATACAATGTTTAACGCGCCGCCACCAAGCCTAAGGCGAGGCACGGTCCGGTACTATAGCACCAGAAACTGGTGACAATCGCGATGCAAGTTAAGGTGCGCTAACTGGTTAATCTGATGCAAAAAGGCCCCCCAAACGGGAGGCCTGATTATAGGGCGGGCTTCAGCCCGCCACCCTAGCAGCTGTAATACATGCCATACTCAACAGGGTGTGGCGTGTGCTCCATCTGGTAGACCTCTTCCCATTTCAGCTCCATATAACCCTCGATCTGGTCTTTGGTGAACACATCACCGGCCAGAAGGAAGTCCATATCGGCTTCGAGCTCCTCAAGGGCCTCGCGCAGAGAGGCGCAAACCGTCGGGATGCCCGCCAGCTCTTCGGGGGGCAGGTCGTAAAGGTCTTTATCCGAGGCTTCGCCCGGGTCGATCTTGTTCTTGATCCCGTCTAGGCCGGCCATCAACAAAGCCGAGAAGGCCAGATAGGGGTTGGCGGCCGGGTCGGGGAAGCGCGCCTCGACGCGCTTGGCCTTGGGGCTTTCGGCCCATGGGATGCGCACGCAGCCGGAGCGGTTGCGGGCCGAGTAGGCGCGCAGAACGGGGGCCTCAAAGCCCGGGATCAGGCGCTTGTAGCTGTTGGTCGAGGGGTTGGTGAAGGCGTTCAGCGCCTTGGCGTGCTTGAGAATGCCGCCGATGTAATAGAGCGCTTCCTGAGACAGATCAGCGTATTTATCGCCTGCAAACAGGGGCTTGCCGTCTTTCCAGATCGACATGTTCACATGCATGCCAGTGCCGTTATCCCCGGCCACAGGCTTGGGCATGAAGGTGGCGGATTTGCCATAGGCATGGGCCACGTTGTGGATCACATACTTATACTTTTGCAACTCGTCGGCCTGTTTGGTCAGGCTGTTGAACACCAGCCCCAGCTCGTGCTGGCAGGAGGCCACCTCGTGGTGGTGCTTGTCCACCTTCATACCAAGGCGCTTCATGGTGGACAGCATTTCACCGCGAATATCGTGAGAGGCGTCGGTGGGGTTCACCGGGAAATAGCCGCCCTTGACGCCGGGGCGGTGGCCCATATTGCCCATTTCATATTCGGTGTCGGTGTTCCAGCTCGCATCAGCGGCATCCACCTCGAAGGAAACCTTGTTCATGGTGTTGCTGAAACGCACATCGTCAAACAGGAAGAACTCGGCTTCGGGGCCAAAATAGGCGGTGTCACCAATGCCAGAAGCCTTCAGGTAGGCTTCGGCCTTTTCAGCGGTGGAACGCGGGTCGCGGGCGTAGGCCTCGCCGGTGTCCGGCTCGACAATCGAGCAATGCAGGCAGAGGGTTTTTTCTGCATAGAACGGGTCGATATAGGCGCTGGCGCAATCGGGCATCAGTTTCATGTCGGATTCGTCAATGCTCTTCCAGCCGGCAATCGAGGAGCCGTCAAACATGAAGCCTTCCTCAAGAAAATCCGCATCGACCTCGTCATTGATGATGGTCACATGCTGGAGCTTGCCGCGCGGGTCGGTAAAGCGGATGTCGACATATTCCACGTCGTTATCCTTGATCATGTCAAGAACGGTTTGAATATCACTCATGGTCTTTCCTCTCTAAAGGGCCTCTGGCCCGTCTTCTTCGGTGCGAATGCGAATGGCGTGCTCGACGCTGGACACAAAAATCTTCCCGTCGCCGATTTTTCCGGTCTTGGCGGCGTCGATGATGGCCTTGATGGCCTCGTCCACCTGATCTTCCGCCAGAACGATCTCGATTTTGACCTTGGGCAGAAAGTCCACCACATATTCCGCGCCGCGATACAGCTCGGTATGGCCCTTCTGGCGCCCAAAACCCTTGGCTTCAATCACCGTCAGGCCCTGAATGCCCACGTCTTGTAGGGCCTCCTTGACCTCGTCAAGTTTGAACGGCTTTATGATCGCTTCGATTTTCTTCATGTCGAGCCTCCTGATTGCTGGCGCCTGTTAAGCATTGCTTTAATGGCGGTGCAAATTGATTGCGGGTAGGGCAGGGGGGAAGGGCGGAGATTTTGGTGGCGCTGCCTAAAATTTAATCACCCCGCCCAAAAAAGCGCCACATTGAAATTATACACGTCCCTTCCCCTGTGCGCGTCCCTCCCCCCGCTCGCGGGGGGAGGTTAGGAGGGGGGCGCTTAAGGCTAGGAGAGCCGCCAAGGCCAAAACACAAACCTTCCCTTTCCCTCCAGCCTATAGTTTAATCCCCCAAACAACCGGAGCCACCCCATGACCGAACTCCTCACCGCCGCCCAAATGCGCGCCATCGAGCAAGCCGCCATAGACAGCGGCGAAGTGACCGGCCTTGAGCTGATGGAGCGCGCGGGCAGCGGCGTGGTCGAAGCCATCCTGCAAGAGTGGCCCGACATGGCCAAATCCCCGCAAAAAGCCGTGGTCTTGTGTGGCCCCGGCAACAATGGCGGCGACGGCTTCGTGGTGGCACGGTTGCTAAAGGGGCGCGGTTGGGAAGTGGAGGTTTTCCTCTACGGCGATGTGGACAAGCTGCCGCCGGATGCGAAGGTGAACGCGAAGCGCTGGTTGAAGGTGGGGGAGGTTCGGACTTGGCACTGGTTCTCGGCTGGTCAATCGGAGCCGGACCTCTATATAGACGCTCTGTTTGGCGCGGGGCTGACCCGTGCCGTGGCCAATGACATTATGCGCCCTCTGACCGAACTTTATTCATCTGGTAGGACTTTCGGAAAAATGGTGTCGATCGACTGCCCGTCCGGTCTGTGTATGGATAGCGGCCGCACGCTAGGTGAAATGTGGGATTCGGTTTTTTCGTTTCTGACAGTGACTTTCCATCGCCTGAGGCCGGGGCATTTTCTGGCCCGGGGGCAAATGGCTTGCTCCCGTGTCCGTTTGATTGATTTAGGCTTGGATAACGGGCTGAAAGCTTCTGATCTACATCTTGTAACTCCCCAAATATATGATCTCTCCCGCGCAGGGGAAGCCCACAAATACCACCACGGCCACGCCCTCATCCTCTCCGGCCCCTCTGCCCGCACAGGCGCAGCCCGCCTCGCGGCCCGTGGGGCGTTGCGCATCGGGGCGGGGGTGGTCAGCCTTGGGGCGCCGCAATCGGCGATTGCGGAATGTGCGGCGCAGTTGACGGCGATTATGCTGGCCCCGATAGAGGACGGGGTGGCGCTGGCGGCCACCTTGCAGGATAAGCGGATAAATGCGCTCTGCCTTGGGCCGGCATTGGGGCTGGATGACAGGGCGCGGGGGCTTTTGGAGGCAGCGGTGCGTGCAGAGCACGCACCCTACGTGGTGTTGGATGCGGATGCGTTGACGATTTTAAGTGAAACGCCAGAGCTGTTTGCCAAGCTGCACGCAACCTGCGTGCTCACCCCCCATGCGGGGGAATTTAAGCGGCTGTTTCCGGACATTATGGCCAAGCTGGAGGCTCCTGCCACAACTGGCCCTGCCTATTCCAAAGTAGACGCCACCCGCGAAGCCGCCGCCCGTGCGGGCTGTGTGGTGCTGTTTAAGGGGGCCGATACCGTCATCGCTTCGCCCGATGGCCGCGCCGCCATCAACTCCGCCCACTATGACCGCGCCGCCCCGTGGCTGGCCACCGCTGGCTCGGGGGATGTGCTGGCGGGCTTCATCACCGGCCTGCTGGCCCGTGGTTTTGCCCCCATGCAAGCCGCCGAGACCGCCGCTTGGCTGCATGTGGAATGCGCCCTGAAATTCGGCCCCGGGCTGATCGCAGAGGACATTCCCGAGCAGCTCCCCTTCGTTTTTCGCGATTTGCAGCTCTAGCCGCCATTTTCCCCTCGCCACCCGCAAAATCCTCTGCTAAAGAGGCGCGGAATTACCGGCTGCGTGCAAGCGCGGCTTTCTGCGGATGTGGTGAAATTGGTAGACACGCCAGATTTAGGTTCTGGTGCCGCAAGGCGTGGGGGTTCAAGTCCCTCCATCCGCACCATATTTTTTTAGGCCCGCTTTGGGCAGATGAACCGAGGAACTGACATGAAAGTCACCGAAACTCTGAACGAAGGCCTGAAACGCGGCTTTGATATTGTGATCCCGGCAGCCGATCTGGATGCCAAGGTGGACGAAAAAATCGAGGCCGCACGGGCCGATTTCCAGATGAAGGGCTTCCGCAAGGGCAAGGCCCCACTGGCGCTGATGAAAAAGATGTTTGGCCAGTCGGTTCTGGGCGAGGCCCTGCAGGAAACCGTTGACGGCGCGGTAAGTGCGCAGTTCGAGAAATCCGGCGACCGCCCTGCACAGCAGCCCGAGATCAAGATGACCAAGGACGACTGGAAAGAAGGCGACGATGTGGAAATCTCGGTGAGCTACGAGTGCCTGCCGGATGTGCCTGAGGCCGATTTCAGCGGCCTTGAGCTGGAGCGTTTGGTTGTTGAGGCCGATGAGGAGTCCATTCAGGAAGCCCTTGATAACATCGCCAAATCCACCCAGAATTTCGAAAAGCGCCGCAAGGGCTCCAAGGCCAAAGAGGGCGATCAGGTGGTGATTGATTTCCTCGGCAAGGTGGACGACGTGCCGTTTGACGGCGGCCAGGCCGATGATTACCCGCTGGTGCTCGGCTCCAACAGCTTCATCCCCGGTTTTGAAGAGCAGCTTGTGGGCGCTAAAGAGGGCGAAGAGGTAGAGGTAAAGGTGACCTTCCCCGCCGAGTATCAGGCCGAAAACCTGAAGGGCAAGGACGCTGTATTTACCTGTAATATCAAAGCGG
>JALWPC010000496.1 GCA_026995265.1 Paracoccaceae bacterium | reverse complement strand
CCCCTACCTCCCCCCCGAAACCTGGTCCCTCTTCCCCGACCGGCTGGACGATGCGGGCGTGCCGGAGGGGTGGGAGATGGGCACCTTGGCAGATATTGCGGAAACCAATGCAAAAAGCTGGACGGCAAAGAACCACCCCGAGAAGGTAGAGTATGTCGACCTGTCAAACACGAAATGGGGTGTTATTGAGTCTACAGCCAAACTCGATTGGAAAGAGGCCCCAAGCCGCGCTCGTAGAATTGCTCGGATTGGCGATACCATCGTTGCAACAACGCGTCCGGGAAATGGATCTTATGCATACATTTCAAATGACGGCTTCACGGCAAGCACTGGTTTTGCGGTGTTAACGCCGAAAAAATCCATCCTTCGGGATTTTGTTTACATTGCTGCCACAAATCCGGAAAACATTAAGCGGCTTGCAAACTTGGCAGATGGGCACGGTGGCGCATATCCCGCCGTAAAGCCAAGCGCTGTGAGCGACACGGAGGTTGTCATTCCCAAGCCAGAGACAATCAAAGCCTTTGCTGAAATCGTTTCAGAAATTCGCAAGCGCATAGAGCATAACAAAACAGAATCCCGCACCCTCGCCCAAACCCGCGACCTGCTGCTGCCCAAGCTCATGTCCGGTGAGGTCCGCGTGCGCGAGGCTGAGGGGGTTGTGGAGGGGATCACGTAATGGAAAACACCTATAACATTTACTGCGACGAAAGCTGCCATCTGGAGAATGACAATATTCCGGTTATGGTCCTTGGCGGCACCTATTGCCGCGCAGGCGAGGTCAAACGCATTTCCCGCGCCGTGCGTGACCTCAAGGCGCAGCACGGGCTTGCGCCGGATTTCGAGGTGAAGTGGACCAAGGTCTCCAACGGAAAGCTGGATTTCTACCGCGCGCTTGTGGCCCTGTTTCTTGCGGAAGAGGCGCTGCATTTTCGCGGTGTGCTGATCCCGGACAAAGGCGCGCTCGACCATGGCCGTTTCGGGCAAAACCACGATGAATGGTATTACAAGATGTATTATACCATGCTGCGCTATGTATTCACCGCCCCGAACCGCTATCGGGTCTATCTGGATATCAAGGATACGCGCGGCGGGGGGAAAACCCGAAACCTGCACGATGTGTTGGCCAACAGCCTGCATGACTTTGACAAAAAAACCGTGGAGCGGGTTCAGCAGGTGCGCTCGCATGAAAGCGCACTCCTGCAACTCACCGATCTTCTGATCGGGGCGGTTGGCTACGAGAATCGAGAGTTGAAAGGGAGCGCGGCCAAGCTGGCGCTCATCGCCGATTTGAAGGCCGCGCTCGGGCAGAATGCCCTGATGCAAACATCCCCATTCCAGAACCGCAAGTTCAACCTGCTGCGCTGGCAGGCGAATGAGGGGTGCGTATGATACCGCCGAACCTTATGCCATTTAGCTCTTTTGGGGGCGAGTGGGAAAAGTATTTAGAAGCGCTATACGATATTTTTGAAAGAGATATTGTTAATCATGATCTCCAATTTCGAGGAACTCTCGTTAGCGCCAGAAGGCACCCCGAATATGACGGCAAACGTTTTGCTTTTTGGCACATGATATCAGAAGGCAATGTTGAAGACGAGCGCTTGCCCGATATGCGCCGATGCGAACGGTTGCCGCAGGTTCGCTGGATCATCGAGAACGCAGATACGGTTGACGCTATTGATATATGGGAGCAAACCCGAGGGCGAGAAAAGAACTGGGTGCTGTGGTATGAAGAGTATTATCTTGTCGTGCTTGCCCAGCGTTCCGGCTTCTATCTGCTGAAAACGGCTTTCTGCACGGACCGCAACCACCGTGTCCGCAAATTCAGGAAAGAGAGGGACGCTTACTATGCTGCACGCCCCTGAAAAAGCTAAGGCCGCGCTGAATTACCAGAGCGACCTCGAAAACTCTTTCTACACATGGCAGATGAGCTGCAATGAATATGTACACAAAAAGTGTGAATGTCAAGTTAATGCAATCAACGCAGTTCAGGCAAGATGTCGCACAAATTTGACTGGAAGCAAACTTTTATAGGCTGAATGATGGCGTTTTTATCAGAAGATGACATCGAGAAAATCCTGCTGGAGCAGTTTCAGGCGCTGGGCTATGCCAATCTGTCGGATAAGGTCATCGGCCCGGATGGCAGCGCGCCGGAGCGGGCCTCGCATAGTGATGTGATCCTGCGCGGGCGGCTGGAGGATGCGGTGGCGCGGCTGAACCCGCATATCCCAGTGGAAGCCCGCGAGGATGCGATCAAGCGGATCATCGGCGATGAAAGCCCGCATCTGGTCGAGGAAAACCGCCGATTGCACCGTGCCATTGTCGAGGGGCTGGATGTGGAGTTCCACGCGGAAGACGGCACCATTCGCGGCGATAAGGTGCTGCTGGTCGATTTTGACGACCCCGACAATAACGACTGGCTGGTGGTGGACCAGATGACCGTGATTGAACACGGCCACAACCGCCGCCCCGATGTGGTGATGTGCCTCAACGGGTTGCCGCTGGCGGTGATCGAGTTGAAAAACCCCGGCACCGAGGCGGCCAACCTGCGGGCGGCCTATAACCAGCTCCAGACCTACAAGGACGAAATCCCCTCGCTGTTTCGCACAAACGGGGTGCTGGTGACCTCGGACGGGATGCTGGCGCGCGTCGGCAGCCTGACCGCCAACGCGGAACGCTTCATGCCGTGGCGCACCACCGACGGGGCCGCGGTGGCCCCCAAGGGCAGCCCCGAAATGGAAGTGCTGATCGAGGGCGTGTTTGAAAAGCGCCGCTTCCTGCAATTGCTGCGCGATTTCACCGTGTTTGGTGATGCGGGCGACGGGATATTCAAGATCATTGCCGGTTATCACCAGTTCCACGCGGTGCTCAAGGCGGTGGACAGAACTGTGCGGGCAACCTCGGTTTCCGGCGACCGCAAGGCGGGGGTGATCTGGCACACGCAAGGCTCGGGCAAAAGCCTGCTGATGGCGTTCTTTGCGGGCCAACTGGTGCGGAGGGCAGAGCTGGAAAACCCGACGCTGGTTATCCTGACCGACCGCAACGATCTTGACGACCAGCTATTCTCGACGTTTTCCATGTGCCGCGATCTGATCCGGCAAAGCCCGGTGCAGGCGCAAGACCGGAACGATTTGCAGGAGGTGTTGAACCGCACATCCGGCGGCGTGATTTTCACCACCATCCAGAAATTTTCCGACGCGAAAATGACCGACCGGCGCAATGTGGTTGTGATCGCCGACGAGGCGCACCGCAGCCATTATGGCTTCAAGGCCAAGGTCGACAAAAAAACCGGCGAGATCACCTATGGCTTTGCCAAATACCTGCGCGATGCCTTGCCCAATGCTTCTTTCATCGGCTTTACCGGCACCCCGATTGAAGCGGACGATGTGAACACGCCAGCCGTGTTTGGTGATTACATCGACGTTTACGACATCACCCGCGCGGTCGAAGATGGCGCAACCGTGCCGATCTACTACGAAAGCCGCCTGGCGCGCATCGAACTCCCGGAGGAGGAGCGCCCCCGGATTGACGCCGAAATCGAGGCGCTGACCGAGGATGAAACCATAACCGAGCAGGAGAAGCTCAAGCAGAAGTGGTCCACCGTTGAGGCTTTGGTCGGGGCTGAAAAGCGAGTGAAAATGGTGGCGGCGGATATTGTCGACCACTTCGAGCATCGCCTCAAAGCGCTGGACGGCAAGGCCATGGTGGTTTGCATGAGCCGCCGTATTTGCGTAGCCCTTTACGATCAGATTATCGCGCTGCGCCCTGATTGGCACTCAAATGATGATAACGAAGGGGTGGTCAAAATTGTCATGACCGGTTCGGCCTCGGACCCGAAGGCATGGCAGGCCCATGTAGGCAACAAGGCACGGCGCGACCTGTTGGCGAAGCGAGCGCGTGATCCGGATGATCCGCTGAAACTGGTGA
>JALWPC010000495.1 GCA_026995265.1 Paracoccaceae bacterium | reverse complement strand
CAGTATAGGGGAGGGGCTACCCTTTGTGTAGGGGGAAAAGCGCGCCCCTATATTTTGGGCGCACGTCAAACCCTGCCAAAGCGATTTACAGGGGCGAAAAACGCCTGTAGATTGGCGGAGAACCATTAAGGGAGATTTACGATGACTTTGACCAAAACACTTATGATTTTCGCAGCTGCGGGCTTTTTGGCGGCCTGTGACACGGGCACGGGCGGCGGCATGGCCAGCGGTGGCGGCATGGCAAACAATGGCGGGATTGATGCGTCCACCATTCGTGACGCAAATCTGACAGGCAAGCTTGAAAGCGCGGTTATGAACGGCAATACGGTTGTGTATTCCTATTTCACCGACGTGATTTCTGACGGCAAAGTGCTGGAAGGTGCCGACGCCTATTGTGGTGGCCCGGGGCAAGCGGTGATCCAGCTTACACGGGGCGAGAAAAACGGCCGTGGCTTTAATTCTATGGCCTTTACCTGCCGATAATTCCTGACATGGAGGCCGGGGCGCGGCTCCGGCCTGTTCCGGGCTGAAGGCATGGATACCCGCCGCGTTTATGCGCCCAGCGCGGCTTCAGTAAAACCCTGAAATGCTTTAACCGAGATGCGCCATGATTTCTCGACGATGGGGCGCGCTGCGGTGTTCAAACAGGTAGATGCCCTGCCATGTGCCGAGGGCGAGTCGACCGTTATGCACGGGGATGTTGAGTGAGGTTGGCAAAAGCGCGGCTTTGATATGGGCGGGCATGTCGTCGGGGCCCTCGAAAGTGTGGGTGAGATAGGCCATTTCGGGCGTGTCGCTCGGCGGCACGAGGCGGCGGAAAAAGGCTTGCAGGTCGGCTTGCACTTCGGGATCGGCGTTTTCCTGGATCAGCAGGCTGGCGGAGGTGTGGCGGACGAACAGCGTGAGCAGGCCGGAGCCTTTGGCAAGCGCGCGGACTTGGTCGGTGAACTCGTAGAGGCCGGGGCCGTTGGTGGAGATGGTTAGCATTGGTAGCGACATTGGACGATTTCCAAGATGTTTTTTCTAATTCTGTAAACCAATAGATGATCACGATATATGCGGCGAGACCAAAGCTCAGATTGGTCCCCCTTAAGGGGGTGGGGTTTTCCCGTGCCCTCAAACGGATGGCGCAGGCCCCCTTTGATCAGTGGGTTGATCTTGCGTGCCATGGTTTTATCATGTTTTGCCAGTGGAGGTAAGCCTCCCATACCAGTGGGTCAAAGCTGACAATCATTCCTGCGCCATCGCCTCGAGCTCTTCCATGGTGTTGACAACGCCTTCATGGCCAGAATCCAGTTCCGCTATTGCATCTTTCAGAGCCTTGGCATTGGCGGGGGAGGCGGAGCATGACAACGGGCTTGCCATAGGCAGGGCAATGATCCTGTAGGGCGGGCTTTAGCCCGCCATACCACGCACCCTACGCAACGCCTTCTGTAGGGTGGTCTTCAGCCCACCATTGCTCGGGTGGCGGGCTGAAGCCCGCCCTACTGATCCAAGAAACTCCGCAGCTTCCGGCTCCGGCTTGGATGCTTCAATTTCCGCAGCGCCTTGGCCTCGATCTGCCGGATACGCTCACGGGTCACGCTGAATTGCTGGCCGACTTCCTCCAGCGTGTGGTCTGTGTTCACGCCGATGCCAAAGCGCATCCGCAACACGCGCTCTTCACGTGGTGTCAGGGAGGCCAGCACCCGGGTTGTGGTCTCCTTCAGGTTGCCCTGAATAGCGCTGTCGAGCGGCAGAGTGGCGTTTTTATCCTCGATGAAATCGCCAAGCTGGCTGTCTTCTTCGTCGCCAATCGGGGTCTCCAGACTAATCGGTTCCTTGGCGATTTTCATCACCTTGCGGACCTTTTCCAGCGGCATTTGCAGCTTGGCGGCCAGCTCTTCCGGCGTGGGCTCGCGGCCAATTTCGTGCAGCATCTGGCGGCCGGTGCGCACCAGTTTGTTGATGGTCTCGATCATGTGCACCGGAATGCGGATGGTGCGGGCCTGATCGGCAATGGAGCGCGTGATCGCCTGCCGGATCCACCACGTGGCGTAGGTGCTGAATTTATAGCCCCGGCGATACTCGAACTTATCCACCGCCTTCATCAGGCCAATGTTACCTTCCTGAATAAGATCAAGGAATTGCAACCCGCGGTTGGTGTATTTCTTGGCAATCGAGATCACCAGCCGCAGGTTGGCTTCCACCATCTCCTTCTTGGCCTGCCGCGCCTCTTTCTCGCCTTTTTGCACCTGCTGCACAATGCGGCGGAATTCGGAAATATCCACGCCGATATAGGCCCCGATCTGCGCCATTTCCTCACGTAGTTCAGCCACCTTTTCGCCGTGCTTTTCCAGCATGGTATTCCAGCCGCGCGTGGTTTTTGCCGAGACTCGCTCCAGCCATTGCGGGTCCAACTCGCTGTCTTTGTATTCGTCGATGAATTCTCGGCGATTAATGCGCGAGCTATCGGCGATTTTTACCATGGCGCTGTCCACGGTCTTGATCTTGCTGTTAATGCCGTAAATCTGGTCAATCAGCGCGTCAATCCGGTTATTGTGCAGGTGCAGCGCGTTGACCAGTGTTACAATCTCGGCCCGCAGCCGCTGGTATTCCAGCTCCTGCGCAGCACTGAACATGCCGTCATCAGACATGGTCGCATCCATGCGGCTATCCTGCATTTCAGCGAGCTTTTCATAATCAGATGCGATCTGGTCCAGCGCCTCGAGCACGCGTGGCTTCAGGGCGGCCTCCATGGCGGCGAGCGACAGGTTGGCGGCCTCGTCCTCTTCGTCATCATCCTCGTCGTCGTCGTCATCCGAGGCGGTCTCAGAAGTGATTTTGTCCTTGGGCTCTTCTTCGGGCTTGGCCGCTTCCTCTTCTTCCTCATCCTCGCCCATGGCTTGGCCAAAGGTGGTTTCAAGGTCGATCACGTCGCGCATCATCACCTCTTCGGCGAGCAATTCGTCGCGCCAGATGGTGATGGCCTGAAAGGTCAGCGGGCTTTCGCACAGCCCGGCGATCATGGTGTTGCGCCCCGCCTCGATGCGCTTGGCAATGGCGATTTCGCCTTCACGGGACAAAAGCTCCACCGTGCCCATTTCGCGCAGATACATGCGCACGGGATCATCGGTGCGGTCCAGCGTTTCGGTGGTGGCAGAGGCGGTGACCAGTTCACGCGAGGTGGTGGCCCCTATCTCCTCGGCGTCGGTCTCCTCTTCTTCCTCATCTGCCTCGTCGCCCTCGGTGATATTGATGCCCATTTCCGAGAGCATGGCCATAATATCTTCGATTTGCTCGGAAGACACCTGATCGGCGGGCATGAACTGGTTGAGCTCGTCATAGGTGATATAGCCGCGCTCCTTGGCCTGCGCGATCATCTTGCGCACGGCGGCCTGGCTCATGTCGAGCAGCGGGCCTGGGAGGTCTTTGGAGGAATTGGAGCTGTCTTTGGCGGCCATGGGGAGCATCCTTTGCGCAAAGCGAATCAGTGGCCCGAATCTGGGGTGCGAATCAGTGATTCGCAAGGGGGGCGGCGGGTTTATTTTACGGTTTGGGACGATTCGGGGCGAATCAGACGGGAATCCGCCATTTTCGTGGATGGGTTTGGTGGGGCCGCACCGCTATATATCCGGTGCTGCGCACCGGACCGCGCCTCGCTGCGCTCGGTGGCGGCGCGATAACCACCTCACTTGTGGCGAGGTCGCACCCGCGCCGCCCTGCAAACATCGCTTTTGTGGCGGGCGTTGAAGGCGTGGTGGATGATTCATCGCTTAAAACACACCTTTGTTCATACTGGAAGAGCAGAGCATTTTGAGTACAGGGCAATCGCATTTCAAAAGCTTCTCATTAGGGACCTTAGGAAATTGTCGTTCCAGCCTGCGCGTTTGAATTTTACGCGGTTCGAGCCTTTGTCGGTATTTTTCTTGATGATGTTGAGCGCAAT
>JALWPC010000494.1 GCA_026995265.1 Paracoccaceae bacterium | reverse complement strand
CGCCAAGCCCATAAGGAAAAGCGCCAGCATGGCAAGGCCAAGACACAGGTCTTTGTGGGTTTTGAAAAAATCCATGCCCTGCCATAGCACAGATTGCCGGGGTTGAAACCCGTTTGGCGTATTTTGGAACACAATATGGGGTGGTCGGTTCCCTAAGGGTGATTTCACCGAAAGATCTCAAATGCCAAACTGGTCGATCAGGCACCCTATCATCCGTATAAAAAAATATTTGCAATAGGTGATGAACAGAATCCGGTGTCGAACCTGCGGGGCCTATGAGTCTACGCCAAAGGGTCTGGCGGCGACGGGGTGCCGGCCTGCAATGTGCCTTGTTTTGGCGCGCCAAAACCGGCGAGGGCCTGTGCCTTCACCGTATTTTCTTTGCCAATCTCCGGCCCGGGCGGGAAAACCCCGTAAACAGGTGATGATCGCCGTCGCGCGAAAACTCATTATCATCGCAAATGCCGTAATAAAACGACAATCTCCATGGGTTGAGAAATGGTGATTAATACAGTTGCTACAGTCCAAGTGGGCGCCTTTAGATTCGGTGTCGGCGGAACGCAAATGGCGTTAGTGTTGACATGCCCGACGCGATTTTCCCGAAGCCTTGCGGCTTTTGTCTGGCATGGGAACAGTTTTAGCAAAACTTTATCAACAATTCCCTACAGCACCGCGCGCCGGGTGTTGCGCTTGTAACCGTATGTAAAAATTATACTTTCACCCCAGGGGAGAATTATTCCCCTATAGGGGGAAACTATTCTACTAAACTAGTTTAGTAGAGTAAGGAAAAGGCGTTTATAATGTTGTTAAAACAAAATGTTAGCAGAAAAAGGCGTGGCAAAAAAAGAGGAATTTCACCGGCTAGGGCTGGCGCAGGCAACCTTCCAATGCGGTGGTCAAGGTGTGATAATAGTGTGCGGGGAAGTCCTGCGCACCGGCAAATGTGGCCCCCATCGGGTCTATTGTCACTCGCGGGGCGTTGGGTAGCAAATCAGGCGGGGCGGGCAATTCAGGGCTCTCGATAATGCAAATCGCGCCCTCCAGCGCGTATATTGCTGACAGGTTGCGCGCGCCGGCGCGCTGCTCGGTATAGTCGGCCAACATCCCCGCCTGCGCCACGCCCAGACGCTGTTCCAGATACTGGTAAGCATCGTGGGTGACCACAAGCCGTATGCCCGCCGCGTTCATTTGCAAACCCAATTCGGACAGCCGTTCCTTGGCACCGACCAGCACCCTGAGCAACGCCAATTCGTTGGCGCGGTAGCGGGTGGTGTTGGCAGGGTCGCGGCGGATCAGGCTCTGGGTAATCTCCAGTTCCCACGGAATCATCTGGCCCGGGTCGAGCCAGAGGTGGGGGTCGGCTTCAGGGCGCTCGCTTTGGTCAAAATTGCGGGCGGGGAGGGGTTCGGAGGCGGTTTCGGCCAGCTCAATCAGCGTGAAATCCCCCTCGACCCGCGTCAGCCATGGCTCCAGATCAAGCCCCACAGCAAAGACCAGTTTCGCCTCTAGCAGGGCCGCGATTTGCGAAGGGCGCAGGGAGAAATTGTGGGGCTCGGCATTGGCGGGCATCAGGGCCACGGGTGCCCCAATTCCCTGCATCACCCCGGCCACCAGCCCCGCCAGCGGCGGGATGGTGGCGGCCACTTTAGGCGCGGCGAGCGCGGGCTGGGCGAGGAGCAGCAGGGCAAAGAGCAGGCGCATCAGGCGTCTTTCGGTTTGGCAATCTCGTAAGCCGCTTGCTTGGCAGCATCGGCTTCGGTCTGGAATTGCGCCCGCCATTCGGCATAGGGCATACCGTAAAACGCCGCGCGGCCCTCGTCCTTGGACATCTCCACGCCCAGCTCGTTGGCGGCCTCCTGATACCAGCGGCTCAGGCAGTTGCGGCAAAAGCCGGTGAGGTTCATCATGTCGATATTTTGCACATCGGGGCGGCTGGCGAGGTGCTCGCGCAGGCGGCGAAAGGCGGCGGCTTCGGCTTTGAGTTGGGTTAATTCGTCCATAATGTCCTCACAGGGTTGCAATGATCTCGGCCAGCGGCTTGGCCAGAATGCCGGCCCATTTGGCCTGGCCCTCCGGCGTGTCGATCAGGTCCTGCCGGACCTCGATCAGCACATGCGGGTGGCCGTGGCGGGTGGCGTGGAAATACATGGTATCACCGCGCAGCTCGCCGGAATAGGGCTCATTATCGCCGACCACAATCCCCGGGGTCTGGCGCAGTTTTTCCATCAGGGGCACGGGGATGCGGGGGTCTTTGTCCCACAACACCCCCACATGCCACGGGCGCTTGGGGCGGCCGTTAAGTTGCGGGGTGTAGGAGTGGATGGAGATCAGCACAGGCGTTTCGCCCCGCGCCGTCACCTTGGCAAGGGCGGCCTCAATGGCCGCGTGATAGGGGCGATGATAGGCCTCTATCCGGCGTTGTTTTTCCGCCGCGTCGGCATGGCGGTTGCCCTCGATGATGGTGTGATCATAGATTTTCATCAGGATGGTGGGGTCATCCTCACCCCGGTTCGGGTCGATCACAAGGCGGGAAAAGCGGCTGGCCAGCATCGGGGCGCCTAGCGCCTTTGCGACCAGCAGCGCCGTTGCCCGTGCGCCGATGTCATAGGCGATATGGCGGTTCATATCCGCCTCTGAAATGCCAAGGCTGCCGCCGTTCACCGCGCTCGGCACGCGGTTGCTGGCATGGTCGCAAAGGATAAGCACATTTGACTGCGCGCCAGAGTTCAGCGCCTCAAAAGCCTCGCTTTCGGTCATATCAGGGAGTCCGATTCTTAAAACTGTCATGCCGTTGATATACCCTCACGAAATCATGGGCCAGCCTGTGCGACCAAAAAGCAAGGAAATTTCGCCAATTCTTGCGGACATCCGCGCGTTCCTGCGCTATACACCCCGAAGGCCCGCCAATTTGGCACGAAAAGAGATGAAATGACGACAGGTATTCGCCGCCAGAGGAATGTCAAAATTGTGGCAACCCTCGGCCCCGCTTCCGACACCAAACAAATGATCCGTGAGCTTTTTCTGGCAGGGGCCGATGTGTTCCGCCTCAATATGAGCCACGGGACGCACGGGGAAATCAGGCTGCGGCACACGATTATTCGCGAGCTGGAGCAGGAGCTGAACCGCCCGATTGGCATTCTGGCAGACCTTCAGGGGCCAAAGCTGCGCTGCGGGGTGTTCAAGAATGATAGCGAGATTCTGGCCGAGGGCGCGGCGTTCCGCTTTGATCTTGATGAAACCCCGGGCGATGATACGCGGGTAAACCTGCCCCATACCGAGATTTTCAAGGCGCTGGAGGTTGGCTCAACGTTGCTGGTCGATGACGGCAAGGTGAGCCTGAAGGTCACGGCCTGCGGTGATGATTTTGCCGATACGGAAGTGGTGGTCGGCGGCAAGATTTCCAACCGCAAGGGGGTGAATGTGCCCGATGTGGTGCTGCCCCTCGCGGCGCTGTCGGAAAAGGACCTCGCGGACCTTGAGTTTGCCTGTGATCTGGGCGTGGACTGGCTGGCGCTTAGCTTTGTGCAGCGGGCGTCGGATGTGTTGCAGGCTAAGGAACTCGCTAAGGGCCGCGCGGCGATTATCTCGAAAATCGAGAAACCCGCCGCGGTGGATGCCTTCGAGGAAATTCTGGCGGTGACCGACGGGATTATGGTGGCGCGGGGCGACCTTGGGGTGGAACTGCCGGTGCAGGCGGTGCCCCCCATTCAAAAGCGCCTCGTGCATGCCTGCCGCCGCGTGGGCAAGCCGGTGATTGTGGCCACCCAGATGATGGAAAGCATGATCTCCTCGCCGGTGCCCACGCGGGCCGAGGTTTCCGACGTGGCGCAGGCGATTTACGAGGGCGCCGATGCGGTGATGCTCTCGGCGGAAAGCGCGGCGGGGGAATACCCGATCGAGGCGGTCACCACCATGAGCAACGTTGCCGAAGAGG
>JALWPC010000493.1 GCA_026995265.1 Paracoccaceae bacterium | reverse complement strand
GCCGCGTCTCGGGTGTAGAGGACGTGGAACAGGTCGTTTTGCTACAAAAAAAGACTGTTAGTAATAACGAGGAAATCGAAACGGCGATCATCTAGCTGAGCTATCGCTTATACAGCGGTCTAAGAATCGTAGAAACTCAAACACATCTCGAGTTCGCTCGTCGCCACCTTCAACTGGGATGCGTAACGGAGTTTCTTTTCCATACACAGATAGCAAAATATGATCAGCTTTCATTTTTTCAGTTGTGGGCAAATCTGCCCTTGAAATTGAGGAAAACGCAATACTTGGAAAATCTGTATTGAGAACCTGAATACCATCGTGTTTTATTAGAACAGCACCCTCAGCCGAACCTGGTATATTTTCGTACACACCAATAAAGTTTGTGTCTGCCAAAAGATAACTAGGATATTCATCTCTTTCCAGATCTATGTAACGTAACATTGGTTTCAGAATGCGATTCGCGCGAATTTTTGGTGTCATTCTCTACTCCTCCGTTAGAAATCGATTTGAATTACGTCGTTCGCACCACTTGTTGTAGCGTTGTAACGTTTTTGCATTATCGAGAGCAACCGCGAGTTTGCCAGCGTCCCTTCCAAACGCATAGAGGTCGCGCCGTTCGCTTTCGCCGTGTTGATGAGATTGTCAACGATACTCAACGGGTTGGTTACCTCACCTCTGATCATATCAATACGAACATTAGCCACTCCATTTTGCACCGAAAACGACCCTGAAAGTTCATCAACATTGCCCAATAAACCCAAATCGTCAATTGTAAGCGCTCGGCTTTCTGTTACCGTTGTCTCAATTCGTGTCGTTGTTCTTTGAGTTGCACCACTCTGCAATGACATCCTTAACGTAAACATCTCCAATCCCGTTTGCAAAAAATAAACACCTGCATCGGCATAGTTTCCAGATTCAAGGCTGGCCACTGTGTTTTGCGACGCAGCGTAGGCAGGTACAAATGTCCGCGCAGCTTCATTGGCCCCTTCGCCGATCCTTCCCAGCGCATTCGATGCTACATTTAGTCCATTGTCGTCTTGGCCAATTACATTGGCTGTAACGCCAGCAAATACCTCCAGTAAGTCGTCAAACCATGTTCGTTGGTATTCATGCCCATTCGGGTCACTCAAATTCACCGGATCGTTGAAGCTGTAGGCGTAGCGGTTGGTGCCGACGCCTGTCTGCCGCACCTCCCACCAATCCGGCTGCATGAAGCGCCCGAGGGCGGGGTCATAGTAGCGGGCGTTTAGGTAGAGGAGGCCGGTGCTGGCATCAAAACGCTCCCCAATAAAACTGTGTTCTTCGGGGATGGAGGCCGTGTTGTCCGTCGTCGGGTCGCCGTAGGGCGTGTAGCTGGTGGCCTGCTCCACCTGCCCTGCGGCATTGGTGATCAGGCGGACAGAGCTCAGGTGGTTTTGGGGGCGGGTGGGCGTTTATAGGCCATAAAAAAGGGCGGGGTGTTGGCCCCGCCCTTGGCATGTTGATGAGTTGCGCGTTAGTCGCGTGAGCCCATGAAGCGCAGCAGGAACATGAAGAGGTTGATGAAGTCGAGATAGAGCGTCAGCGCGCCGAAGATGGCGAGTTTGCCGGTCATCTCTTCAACGCCCATATCGCCTTCGCCGACTTGGGTGCTCACCCCGCGGCGGCCCATGCTGTGGGCGCCGACATAGCCGTTGCCCATGTGGCGGGCCTGCAGATACATGGTTTTGATCTTTTGCGTGTCATAGGCGGTGAGGCCCGCGAAGATCAGCACGCCGGCGGCGGAGATGGCGAATTCCAGCGCGGCGGAGTGCAGGAAGATGTTGACGATCATGGCGATGATCAGGCCGAACACGCCCATGATCAGGAAGCTGCCCCATGCGGAAATATCCTTCTTGGTGGTGTAGCCGTAAAGGCTGAGCGCCGCGAAGGCGGCGGCGGTCACGAAGAAGGTTTTGGCAATGGAAACATCGGTATAGACCAGAAAGATGGAGCTGAGCGACATGCCCATCAGCGCGGCGTAGACATAGAAAAACAGTTGCGCACCCGCTTGCGAGAACCGGTTCACGGCGGCCCCGAAGAACAGCACCATGCCCAGCGGCGCAAACAGCACCACATAGCCAAGGCCGCTCATGCCGCCGGTTTGCATGTTATAGAGCAGCGGGATCAGGGCTTGGGATGTGCCAAAGGCATAGGCCATGGCCCCGGTAACGGCCAGAGCGATGGCCATAAGCCCGTAGACTTTGTTCATATGGGCGCGCAGACCAGCGTCGATCTCGGCACCCAGCGATGCCGCACCAGCGCGGCGGACTGTGGTATGATTGGCCATTTGGACCCTCCAAAAAGTTAAAACCTGCCCGCGCTTGTGCACGGGAACTTACCCACCAATATCGGGGTTTCCCCTACGTATTTCAAGGGTTTTGACGGGGCGAAGGTGAATTTCCATGTTTCGAGCCAATTTAAGTGTGAAACTGGCCGGTTAACGCCCCCTGTGCCTGCTTTTGCCGGTTCCGAGGTAAACGGAACCGAGGATGAGGGCGAGCGCAATGAACTGCAGCATGGTCAGGGCCTCTCCCAGCAGCAAAACACCGAGCAGGGCGCCGCCCACAGGCACGGCAAAATTGATGTGTGCCATGCGGGTGGCTCCGAGCCGCGGGACGAGGTGGAAATAGATCAGGTTTGCGCAGGCTGTGGAAAACAGGCCGAGGTAAAGGATGGCACCAAGTGCGGGAAGCGTTAGCGAAACCGCTCCAATGCTTGCCCCAGAGCCGGCCGCATAGGCGCTGATGATCACCGTGCCGACGATCATGGACCCCGCCGCCATTTCAAGCGGCGGGCGGGTCACAAAGCGCCGGACAATCACGGTTGTGCCCGCATAGCAAATCGCAGCCGCGATAATGGCCGCTTGTCCGCCGAGCTGTGCGCCAAGCCCGGAAAGCGCGGCGGGGCCAACCAGAACAGCCACCCCGACCACCCCGCCGGTTACGCCCATAGCGTGCCTTGAGGTCAGGGTTTCCTGCGGGATAAACCACGCCACAAGCAGGAGCGTTATCACGGGTGTGGCCCCCATAAAAATGGCGGCGAGGGCGCTGTCAACCGACTGCTCGCCATAGGTGATCAGCAGGAAGGGCAGGGCGCTCCCCAACAGGCCGATTATGGCATATAGCCCCCAATCGGCCCAGTGTCTGGAGAGCGATTGCCCGCGTATTTTGAGCCCCGCGTAGGTGGCAATGCTGCCTGCCAGCATACGGCTGGCCACGAGGATTGAGGGGTCAAGCGCGGTGACGCCGATTTTTATGACCGTATAAGAGCCGCTCCAGAGCGCGGCGAGAAGGAGCCACAGGGCAATATCCGTCGGGGATGCTTTTTGCATTGAGGTTTTCCTTTATTGTGCTACTATTATAGTAGCAATACACCGCTACGATAATAGTAGCAAGGAGAAAGCATGACCGAAGGTAAAAACCCGCTGCCAAAGCCAGGGTCGCCGGTGCGCGGCTCGCAATCGGGCCAGCCGATTATGGTGCTGTTTGACCTCTTGAGTCGCCGTTGGGCGTTGGGGGTGTTGTGGAACTTAAGCGACCAAAACCGAACGTTTCGAGACCTTCAGGCACGCTGCGGCTCGGCCTCGCCAAGTGTTTTGAACACGCGGCTAAAGGAGTTGCGGGCGGTGGGGCTGGTGGAAAAAGCTGCCGATGGCTATGCGCTCTCCCAAACGGGCCGCGCGCTCTTTTCACGCCTTGAACCGCTGGGGGATTGGGCGATGAAATGGGTGCCGACGTTGTAAGGCTTGTGTGCGCGGCCTGTAAATCCTCCTCCCGCCTCCCATTGGCCGTTGCTGATAAAACGGGTACGGGTTTTAGTCGTTCCACTGTTCTACTCTCCTGGGGAGGCTCTGAAAAAGCCGAGCCACAAGATTTCGCTAAATCCGGGCTTTATTTCGCAGGACCAAATCTCGCCCAATCACACGTAGAGAA
>JALWPC010000492.1 GCA_026995265.1 Paracoccaceae bacterium | reverse complement strand
TGCCATACTTCAAGCGCATGGAGCATTGGCACGGCGGGCAAAGCGAATGGCGCGGCGACAGCGGCCCCCTGCACGTCACCCGTGGCCCGATGAGCAACCCGCTGCACAAGGCCTTTATCGAGGCGGGCCGGCAGGCGGGGTTCCCCTATACCGCAGACTATAACGGCGAACATCAGGAAGGCTTCGGCCCGATGGAAATGACGGTGTGGAAGGGGCGGCGCTGGTCCACCGCCAACGCCTACCTGAAGCCCGCGCTGAAGCGGCCGAACTGCGAATTGCTCCGTTGCTTTGCCCGTAAGGTGGTTATCGAAGAGGGGCGCGCCGTGGGGGTGGAGATCGAACGCGGCGGCAGCGTGGAGGTGGTGCGGGCCAACCGCGAGGTGATTATCTCGGCCAGCTCGATCAACACCCCGAAAATCCTGATGCTCTCCGGCATCGGGCCAGCGGCGCACCTCACCGAACACGGCATCGAGGTGGTGGCCGACCGCGCGGGCGTTGGCCAGAACCTGCAAGACCATCTGGAGCTTTACATCCAGCAGGCCTGCACCCGGCCCATTACGCTTTACAAGCACTGGAACCTGTTTTCCAAGGCCTTGATCGGCGCGCAGTGGCTGTTTGGCAAGCGCGGGCTCGGGGCCTCCAACCAGTTTGAAAGCGCCGCCTTCCTGCGCTCCCCCCATGCCAGCTATCCCGATATTCAATACCACTTCATCCCGATTGCGGTGCGCTATGATGGCAAGGCCGCCGCTGAGGGCCACGGCTTTCAGGCCCATGTCGGCCCCATGCGCTCGCCTTCACGCGGCGCGGTGACGCTGGCGAGTGCGGACCCGCTAGAGCCCCCCGAAATCCGCTTTAACTATATGAGCACGGCGCAGGACTGGCAGGATTTCCGCCACTGCATCCGCCTCACCCGCCGGATTTTCGGCCAAGAGGCCTTTGCCCCCTATGCCGGCAAAGAAATCCAACCCGGCAGCGCTCTGCAATCGGATGACGAACTGGATGGCTTCATCCGCGACCATGCCGAGAGCGCCTTCCACCCCTGCGGCACCGCCCGCCTCGGCGCGGCGGATGACCCAATGGCGGTGGTGGACCCGGAATGTCGCGTTATCGGGGTGGAGTGTCTACGGGTGGCCGACAGCTCCATCTTCCCGCGCATCCCGAATGGCAACCTGAACGCGCCCAGCATTATGGTGGGGGAAAAGGCGGCGGATCTGGTGTTGGGGGGCGTGGCGGGCTGAAGCCCGCCCTACGGGTTTTGTATTGGTGCGTGGAGACCACGCACCCTACGAAAGCGCCTCATCACACCGCCCGCAAACCCCGTCATGCCCATGGCTCCCCACATCCGGCAGGATCTTCCAGCAGCGCTGGCATTTTTCCCCGTCGGCTTTGGCGAAAGTTACCGCCACGCCCGCCACATCGGGCAGGGTGAAGGCCCCCTCGGGGGCAGGGTCATCAGAGGTCGTCAGGGCTGACGTAATGCAGATGTCGGCGAAATCCACACTCTCCAGCAGGGCTTTGGTTTCGGTATCCACATAGACGGTCGGGGCGGCCTCCAGGCTGGCGCCGATCACCTTGGCGGTGCGCTCAACCTCGATCGCCCCGGTGACCACACGGCGCACCTTACGGATGGTCTCCCACCTGGCGGCCAGCGCCGCATCGCGCCAGTCGGGCGTTTCGGGGAAGTCCTGCATATGCACCGAGCTTTCCGCCCCGGGGAAGCGCTCTAGCCAGACGTCTTCCATGGTGAACACCAGCATCGGGGCCAGCCATGTGGTCAGGCGGTGGAAGAGGAGGTCCAGCACCGTGCGGGCGGCGCGGCGCTCCGGGCTGTTGCCGTCGCAATAGAGCACATCCTTGCGGATGTCGAAGTAGAAGCTCGAAAGATCACTGGTGCAGAAGTGGAACAGCTTCTGGAACACGCCCTGAAAATCGTGGTTGGCATAGCCCGTGCGCACCACCGCATCCAGCTCGGCCAGCCGGTGCAGGATCAGGCGTTCCAGCTCGGGCATGTCGGCCGCCTCCACCCGCTCGGCCTCGGAAAACCCGTTCAGGTTGCCCAGCATAAAGCGCAGGGTGTTACGCAGGCGGCGGTAGCTGTCGGCCACGCCTTTCAGGATCTCGTCGCCAATGCGCTGGTCGTTGGTATAGTCCACCTGCGCCACCCAAAGCCGCAGAATGTCGGCCCCGTATTGCTTGATCACCTGCGCCGGGGCAATCACATTACCGATGGATTTGGACATTTTCATGCCCTTGGCATCCAGCGTAAAGCCCGCCGTGACCACCTCGCGGTAAGGCGCTTTGCCCTTGGTGCCCACCGATTGCAGCAGGCTGGAATGGAACCAGCCACGGTGCTGGTCGGTGCCCTCAAGGTAGACATCGGCGACGCCATCGGGCGAACCGTCGGCGCGGTCGCGGATCACGAAGGCATGGGTGGAGCCGCTGTCAAACCACACGTCCAGAATGTCGGTGACCATTTCCCAGCCCTCATTCGCGCGCTCGCCAAGGAAGCGCGCGGCCGCCCCCTCCTCGAACCACGCATCGGCCCCCTCGGCACGAAAGGCCTCGGCAATGCGTTTGTTGACCGCTTCGTCGCGCAGAATCTCCACCTGCCCCTCGCCCGCATCGCGGATAAAACAAGTAAGCGGCACGCCCCAGGCCCGCTGGCGCGACAGCACCCAGTCAGGGCGGTTCTCGATCATCGAATAGAGGCGGTTGCGGCCCGATTTCGGCGTCCATTTGACGTTGTCAATCTCGGCAAGGGCGCGTTGGCGGATGGTTTTGCCGTGCTCGTCCATGCCGTCATTCAGGGGCTTGTCAATTGCCACAAACCATTGCGGCGTATTGCGGAAAATCACCGGAGCCTTGGAGCGCCAGGAGTGCGGGTAGCTGTGGGTGATGCGCCCGCGCGCAATCAGGGCGCCCGCCTCAATGAGTTTGGAGATCACCGCTTGGTTCGCCTTGCCCTCCTTGCCCTTGCGGTTAAACACCTCAAGGCCCGCGAAGAACGGGACAAAGGGCTCGAATGCCGAGTCCTCGTTGACGTTATGAGTCATCCGCTGCGTCCAGCCGCGCTTCACGAAGCACTCGTAGTCGTCGGCCCCGTGGGAGGGGGCGGTGTGGACAAAGCCGGTGCCCGCGTCATCGGTGACGTGGTCGCCGTCGATCATCGGCACGCCCTCGGGGTAGTCCCAGAAGGGGTCGAGGTCGGCGAAGGGGTGTTTGCACACCAGCGGGGCCAGCTCTTCAGCGCTTACGTCGCGGATGCGGCTGAAATTGGTCACGCGGGATTTTGCCAGTGCATCTTCGGCCAATGCGTCGGCCAGCACAAAGCGGTCGCCCGCTTTGGTCCAGCTTTCTTCCTCGGTCTCCTCGACCTTGTAAAGCCCGTAAGAGATCGCCGGATTATAGGCCACAGCCTTGTTGGAGGGGATCGTCCACGGGGTGGTTGTCCAAATGACAGCGGATACACCGTCGAGATCACCGGAAGCGTTCGCAAACGGGAACTTCACCCAAATCGTATGGCTCTGATGGTCGTGATACTCAATCTCCGCCTCGGCCAGCGCGGTTTTCTCCACCGGCGACCACATCACCGGCTTGGAGCCGCGATACAGGCTGCCATTCATCACGAATTTCATGAACTCCTCGGCAATCACCGCCTCGCTCTCGAAGTTCATCGTGAGATATGGGTCATCCCACTTGCCATTCACGCCGAGCCGCTTGAACTCCTCGCGCTGGATGTCCACCCAGCCCTGCGCGAATTTCCGGCACTCGCCGCGCAGCTCGTTGATCGGCACGTCGTCCTTGTTCTTGCCCTTGGCGCGGTATTGCTCCTCGATCTTCCACTCAATCGGCAGGCCGTGGCAATCCCAGCCCGGCACATAGCGGGCGTCAAAGCCGAGCATCTGGTGGGAGCGCACCACCATATCCTTGAGGATTTTATTGAGCGCGTGGCCGATATGCAGGTGGCCGT
>JALWPC010000491.1 GCA_026995265.1 Paracoccaceae bacterium | reverse complement strand
GTACGGGTTTTAGTCGTTCCACTGTTCTACTCTCCTGGGGAGGCTCTGAAAAAGCCGAGCCACAAGATTTCGCTAAATCCGGGCTTTATTTCGCAGGACCAAATCTCGCCCAATCACACGTAGAGAAAGAATCATTGTTCGGATTGTGGTCATGAATGCTCTGCTTTCTAATGACTACTATCCTAGGAGAATAGACACCTAAAGGCACAAAATAGTGCTTATCAACAACGTGATAGGGTGTAGTTTAATGTTAAACTAAATATATTTTTTACAAAATTGCAAAAACTAGCCCAGGTTGTTTGGCAAATTTTCTAATAAAGTGGGAAGCTCGTTAGGGGCCGAATTCTGCTCTTCACATTGACCGCTCGAAACTACGCTGTTCGGAGTCTCCCCAGGATAGTATAGCCTGACAACTCAATTTTGAGTCCGGCCTTGATGCAGGCGTATCCCCATTGCCGCATTTCCTGTTCGGCGTCAGGAAGGTTCCGCATTTCCGCCCCAAGACCCGCTCGCCACAAGCGCCGCATTCGCCGCGCGGCGCGGGCGCGATTCCGCCAAGCAAAGCATACCCTAACGCGCCGCCCCGCCGAGCCGCAGGCGAGGCGCGGTTCCGGTGCTTCAGCACCGGAAAATCCGCGGCTTCCGGCTTTCCCGGCACAAAGGCACCGCCCTGTCGGCCAGGTATTCCATCCGGCCGATCAATACATGCCAAATTAGACATGTCATATTTGACATGTCATCTGGGCCATGTATCAACGCACCGAAGTACTGTCAGGTGCAAACGTCCAAGCAGGCTGCCCCCAACATCGCTCCGGAGTCGGAGCGGGTCAAAACCGGGATCAAATAAAAGTCGTCAGGTTATAAAAGAGTAGATATGATTATTCGCGATTATCTATCAGTAGCTTACAAGAAATAAGCGAAGGATTTTATCCGCGAAAAACGGTTTGCCCGTGGCGCGATCTTCCCGCCTTGCTCAGCCCGCATTCCGCAATATTTGCGCCGGTTTGGTGGCCAGGGGCCGCCAAGAAAAGGCGAGGCTGGCCAGCAGGTTGGCGAGCGCGCCGCCGGTGATAATGGCCAAGGCCGCGCTCCAGTTGAGGGCGAAATCGCTGTCCATGACGTAGTGCATAACCGCCCATGCGGCGGCCCCGCCTGCGGCAAGGGCCACGAGGCCAGCGGCGGCGCCGAGGATCAGGGCGCGCAGGGCGAAGCTGAGCAGGATGCGGCGGCGGGGGGCGCCGAGGGTTTTCAGCACGGCGGCCTCGAAAACGCGCGCATCTGCCCCGGCGGCGGCGGCCCCGATCAGCACCACGAAACCGGTGAGCAGGGTTGCTCCCGCCCCCCAGCGGATAGCGCTGGAGAGGCTGTCCAGAACCTCGGAGACGCGGGAAATGGCGTCGCGCACCGGAATGGCGGTGATGTTGGGGAAGTCCCGCGCCATGGTGGTAAGCAGGCGGCCCTCGGCCTCGGGCGTGGCGTAAACCGTGGAGAGGAAGGTGTGGGGCGCACCCGACAGGGCGTTGGGGGACCAGACCATGACGAAATTCAGGCTCATGTCGGAGAACTCGAGGTCGCGCAGGTTGGCGATGGTGGCGGTCAGGTTGCGGCCAAGGATATTGACGGTGATTTTATCGCCGATCTTCAGGCCCATCTCGTCGGCCTCCTGCTTGGCAAAACTTATAAGCGGCGGGCCGGCGTAGTCCTCCGGCCACCATTCGCCCTCGGCCACGGTGCTGTTGGGCGGCACGCTGGCAGCATAGGTGATGCCACGGTCGCCATTCACCACCCAGTGGTTGCCCGCGGCCTTCTTGGCGTTTACCCCGTTGATTTCGGTGATAATGCCCCGCAGCATCGGGGTGGATTCGACCCTTTCCACCGCCGGATCGGCCAGCATGGCTTCGGTGAACGGGTCGATCTGGCCCTGCTGGATGTCCATCACGAAAAAGGCCGGGGCGCGGGCGGGGAGCTGCTGGGTGATGGTGGCGCGCATGTTGCTGTCGATCTGGCCGATGGCGGCCAGCACGGTGAGGCCAAGGCCCAGCGACAGCACCACGGAGGCGGCCTCGGAACTTGGCCCGCCAACGGCCCCAAGCGCAAGCCGGAGGGCGGGGCGGCCTTGCAGGGCGCGGCTTCGGGCCACGCGGCGGGCCAGCGCTTTGGTGAAGAGGGCGGCGGCAGCGAGCGCCAGGAGGGCGGCGAGGATACCGGCGGCGGCCCAGAGGGTCAGGGTCGGCACGTCCGAGAAGGTGGCGGCCAGCGCGATCAGGGCAGCGGTGAGTAGCAGCACCAGCAGGAGGTAGGGCCAGCGGGGCAGGCGGCGGGCGTTGCCGGAGATCTCGCGGAACAGGCCGGCGGGGGAGATGTCCACCGCGCGGGCCAGCGGCCAGATGCTGAAGATCAGCGCGGTGAGGAGGCCGTAAGCGGCGGCTTCCATCAGCGGCGCGGGGTAAAGGCCCGTTTCGATGGGGATCGGGAGCTGGTCTTGCAAGAGCGGGATCAGGGCGGCGGGGAGGCCACCGCCAAGCAAGAGGCCAAGGGCGATGCCCAAGAGCGACAGCACCCCGATTTGCATCAGGTAGGTGGTAAAAATCGTGCCCCGCGTCGCCCCCAGCGATTTCAGCGTGGCAATGGTGGAGACCTTGCGGGCAAGGTAGGCGCGCACAGAGGCCGAGACCCCCACCCCGCCAACGGCCATGCCCGCAAGGCCGACAAGCACCAGAAAGGCGCTTAGGCGGTCCACCGCTTTGGAGATGCCCGGCGCGCCGTTGCGGCGGTCCCGCCACTTCATGCCGGTTTTGTCAAAGCGGGCGCGGGCCTTGCCTTTCAGCCTGTTCACGTCAACCTCCGGTGCGATGCGCAGGCGGTAGCGGGATTCAAACAGGGTGCCGGGGCCCAAGAGGCCGGAGGTGGCCAGCGCCTCGGTGCGCACCATGGAGCGGGGGCCGAGGCCGAGGTCGGAGAGCGAGCCGTCAGGCTCGGACACAATCGCGGCGCGGAGCCGGAAGCTTTGCGTGCCCATGCGGATGGTGTCGCCGATTTTAACCCCGAGGCGCTCGATCAGGGCGGGGTGGAGGACCACCCCGGGGAGGCCGTTTTGCACGCTTAGGGCGTCTTGCAGCGGCATGGGCGGGTCAAGGATGACTTCGCCAACGAGGGGGTAGTTTGCATCGACCGCTTTCACCTGTGAAAGCCCCGGGGTCGGGTCGCTCTCCGGCCCTGCCTGCAGCATGGAGCGGAAGGTGAGGATTTCCGAGCTTGCAATGCTGTTGGCCCTGATAAAGGCCAGTTCCTCCTCGGAGGCTTTGCGGTGGGTGAAGTGCATTTCGGCGTCACCGCCCAGGAGCGCGGCGGCCTGGGAGGCAAGGCCCGCTTCAATGGCGGAGCGCACCGTGCCGATGCCGGCAATCGCGGCCACCCCGAGCAACAGGCAGAGCAGGAAAATGCGAAAGCCTCTGAGGCCGCCGCGCAACTCGCGCCGCGCGATGGTGGCGGCGTGCAGAAGGCTCACGCCAGCACCCCGTCGCGCAGGGCCAGCCTGCGGCTGCACCGCGCCGCCAGTTCGGGGGCGTGGGTGACAAGGATCAGGGTGGCGCCGTGACGGTCCCGGAGGTTGAACAAGAGGTCCATGATGCTTTCGCCGGTGGCGGTGTCGAGATTGCCGGTTGGCTCGTCGGCCAGCAGGATTTTCGGGCGCGGGGCGGCGGCGCGGGCCAGGGCCACGCGCTGTTGCTCGCCGCCGGAAAGCTGGGCGGGGTAGTGGTGGGCGCGGTCGGCAAGGCCGACGGCCTCCAACTCGGCTTCGGCTTTGCTGAAGGCGTCGCGGTCGCGGGCCAGTTCCAGCGGGGTGGCGACGTTTTCCAGCGCCGTCATGGTGGGAATCAGGTGGAAGGACTGGAAGACAATGCCCATATGGTTGCAGCGAAACCGCGCCAGCGCGTCTTCGCTCAATTGGGTGAGGTCTTGGCCAAGGGCGGTGATGC
>JALWPC010000490.1 GCA_026995265.1 Paracoccaceae bacterium | reverse complement strand
CCGCTGGATGACGGGCGCGACAAGCTCAAGCAGCACATTCGTGCCAGCGCCGCCAAAAACGGGGTGGCTGAACGGGTGGATTTTATTCAGGGCGGCAAGCTCGGGGTGTTGCTGGACAGCGCCACGGGGGCGATCACCATAAACTCCACGGCCGCGCAACAAGCGCTTTGGCGCAGCCTGCCGGTGCGGGCCATCGGGCAGTCGGTATTCAAAAAAGACCAACTTGTCTCGCGCCAGCCCCTCGCCGATTTCTTTGCAAACCCGACCCCCCCGGACCGCGCCGCCTATCTGGATTACCGCCGGTTTTTGCTGCAAACATCACAGGTGCCGGGAGGATTTTACACCGCTAAAGGCCGCGCTGCGCTCACCCGCCGTGTGGTTGACATGATTTTGGCCGAGCACGGGCCCTATGAAAGCCTCGGCAAAGCCCCTGTGGCAAAAGAGACTCAACCCGTGCTAAAAATCGCCCGCCGGAAATCTTGAGTTTGATTTTTGCGAATAGCTTGTTATGCTGGCGTTAATAATAAATAATACCCGAGCAGTTGTTTTAACCAAAGCAGGCCATGCAGTGACAAATCTCAAATCGAAGATCAGCCGCACACGGCTGGCGACCGCGCTATCAATTCTATTGGCCCTCGGGGCTTGCGGCTTGCCGCGCTCCGGGCCGACCACCTCCGAAATTCTGGCCGGATCGGTTGAAAATGGCGGCCAAACCAACATTGTGTATGTTGACGACCGCGTGGCACGCGCTGCCCGGGTGGAAACGCCACTGGGCTTTTCCCGTGCATTCCTGAATGCCGGCACCCTCTCGGTGGACCGCATTCGCCCGGGTGACCTGCTGACGGTGACCATCTGGGAAAACGTTGAAAACGGGTTGCTGGCGGCCCCCGGGACAAGTTCCACCCTTCTGAAAGACATTCAGGTGGATCAGCTCGGCAATATTTTTGTGCCCTATGCGGGGGTTGTGCGAGCCTCTGGCCGCACCCCTGAAGAGCTGCGGCTTGACCTCACGCGATTGCTGGAGCGGCAAACGCCCGACCCGCAAATAGAGGTGCGCCGGCAGGCGGGCGAAGCGGCCGTGGTCGATGTGGTGGGCGGCGTGAACAAGCAGGGCGTTTATTCGTTGAGCGCGGCCAACAGGCGCCTGACCTCGATGCTCGCCGTGGCGGGCGGCGTGGCCATAGACCCTGCGGGCACCCGAATTACCGTGCAGCGCGGCAATGAAAGCGGCTCTATCTGGCTGCAAGACCTGTTTGCCAACCCGGCAAACGATATTAACCTGCGGGCGCATGACCGCATTATCGTGGAAAAAGACCAGCGCTATTTCACCGTATTGGGGGCATCTTCCGGCCAAACCCGCGTGGATTTCCTGAGCAAAGAGCCCAGCGTGGTGGATGCGCTTTCTGCTGTAAAGGGCTTGAACGGCAGCGTGGCAGATCCGCGCGGCATTTTCGTTTTCCGGATAGAGCCTGCCGAAATCGCCAATGCGGTGCTGCAAACCACCGAGTTCACCACCCCGCAACGGATGGCCTATGTGATCGACCTGACCAAAGAAGAGAGCATTTTCACGGCGCAAGCCTTCCAGATCAGGGATCGAGACACGGTATACGTCACCGAAGCGCCGTTTGTTTCATGGTCTCGTGTGCTTAATACCGTGGCAGGCACCGTCAACACTCTTGACAGTATCGCCACCATCGCGGGCAAGCTTTAGAACCCTACAGGAACCGCTTTTGCAAAAACTGGCCGTTTATACGCTGGGCTTCCTTCATGTCCCCTATATCCGCAAAATGTTGCGGGTGGCGGGCTGGAAGGTGCGCGCGGGGCCGCTTTCCTTTGGCGCGTCGGCGGTCGGGGTCTGGGGGCGAAAGCCGCTTTCCAAACGCGGGTTCAAAGCCGCCGCACGCCGGGGGCTTCCGGTTTTAAGCGTCGAAGACGCGTTCTTGCGCTCGGTCCTGCCAGGGCCAAAAAGCGCGCCTGCAGGGCTAATTCTGGACGAGGTCGGCATATTCTTTGATGCCAGCCAGCCTTCCCGCCTCGAAAATATCCTGAATTTCGAGCCATTGGATGACCCCGCCCTGCTGGCCCGCGCCCGCGACGGGATTGCGTTTTTGCGCCATTCCGGCCTGTCCAAATACAACCCCGTGCCACGCGGTATAGCCAGCGGGCTGAGCCCCGGCTATGTGCTGGTGGTTGACCAAACACGCGGCGATGCCTCTATCACCTGCGGCAGCGCGTTTGACCATACTTTCGCCACCATGCTGGCCAAAGCCCGCGCCGACCACCCCGACAAGCAGATCGTAATACGCACCCACCCCGCCGTTGGCCCGCGCGCCAAGCAGGGGCATTTCGAGGTGTCGGACCTTGACGACCGCACCGTGTTTTTAAACAAAAACATAAATCCGTGGGATTTGCTGGACGGCGCGGCGGCGGTCTATTGCGTGACCTCGCAACTGGGGTTCGAGGCGATATTGGCAGGGCACCGGCCCGTGGTGTTTGGCCTGCCGTTTTATGCGGGCTGGGGGCTGACGGAAGACCAGCAAACCTGCGAACGGCGCAACCGCCAACTGAGCGTCGAGCAACTTTTTGTGGCCGCCAAACTGATCTACCCGACATGGGTTGACATCAGTTCAAAGCGCCTGAACAGTTTCGAGCAGGCGGCTGTGGGGCTGTTGGCGCGGGCCAGGCAGCATTGGCAAAACCGGGTGCCAACCGTGGCCGTGGGCATGAGGAGCTGGAAACGCCCGCAAATAGCGCGGTTTCTGGGCCGACCAAGGTTCGAGAATGACCCCGCCAAAGCCGCCCGCCTTGCGGCCGCGCGTGGCGGGCGTGTGGTGGTGTGGGCCAGCCAGAACAGCTATGCGCTGCAAACCGCCTGCGCCAATGAGGGCGTGCCGCTCTGGCAGATGGAAGACGGTTTTTTGCGCTCCCGCGGGCTTGGGGCCGCCCTCACCCCGGCGGAAAGCGTGGTGGTGGATGACCTCGGGATCTATTATAACCCGCTCGCCCCTTCGCGCCTCGAGGCGCTGATCGAGGCCTCGGACAATCTGCCCGCGGTGGCGCTAAAGCGGGCCGAGGCTCTGGTGGAAATGACCACCAAAGCGCGGCTTTCGAAATATAACCTCGCCCTGCCCGCCCCGCGCCTGAATATCCCCGCAGGCAAGCGGGTGATCCTGGTGCCCGGGCAGGTGGAGGACGATGCCTCTATCCGCTTTGGTGCGGGTGAAATAAATACCAATTGCGGCCTTCTGGCGGCCACCCGGGCGGCAAACCCCGAGGCCTATATCATCTACAAACCCCACCCCGATGTGGAAGCGGGCCTGCGTATCGGCGCGGTTGAAACGCCGCTGGAATGGGCCGATACGGTGGCCGAAAACGCCGCCATCCTGCCGCTGATTGACGCGGCTGACGCGGTTTGGACCATGACCTCGCTCACGGGGCTCGAGGCCCTGCTCAGGGGCAAGGATGTCACCTGCCTTGGCCTGCCGTTTTATGCCGGATGGGGCCTGACGACCGACCTTGGCCCTACCTGCCCGCGGCGCACGGCCAGGCCAAGCCTGGCGGCGCTTGCCCATGCCACGCTGATAGACTATCCGCTCTATCTCGACCCCAAAACCGGCCACCCCTGCGCCCCCGAACTGCTGGTTGAACGGCTGGAAAAAGGCGAGGGCAAGCGGCGCTGGCGGCTGAAAGCGCTGGCCAAACTGCAAGGGCAGTTTGCCTCTTACGCCTATTTGTGGCGGTAACGCCGCTTCGATCCGGTCGCGCCTATCGTGCATTGCCGTTTTTTGGGGAATGATGCCGCGCCGGCAACCGCAATCGCCACCCCTTTGACAAGGAAAAATACCTGGGCCGATGAAAAATCGGAACGCTTTACATATGGCTCTGTAGACATGTCAAATTTGACATGTCTACAGAGCCATGGAATGCACCCGCCCCTTTTATGCCAACCAGCGAAATGAAACGTTGGACTGACCCCACTA
>JALWPC010000489.1 GCA_026995265.1 Paracoccaceae bacterium | reverse complement strand
CACACTGATACATGCCTCTGTAGACATGTCAAATAAGACATGTCTACAGAGGCATGTCTTGATTGGCCGTTGGTATACGTGAAGCGTTTCGACTTTACATTGTGCTACAATTCATAATGTCGAAACGCTCGAGCTCTTGGGGTTATACAAGCCGTAGGACCGCCGGAACCCGCGGCATTTCCGGTGCTAAAGCACCGGAACCGCGCCTCGCCTTCGGCTCGGCGGGGCGGCGCGTCAACCATTGCTCTGCTTGGCGAGATCACACCCGCGCCGCGCTGCGAATATCGCGCTTGGGGCAGGTGTCTTGGGGCAGATGTGCGAAGCCGCCGTGACGCGGAACTGGAAAATCGACATGGGGAAATCCGCAAATCAGAACTGGGCTCAAAAATGAGTCGTCAGGCTAAATCTCAATGGCTTGGGTCGCTTGCAAAGGGAGCCCACCCTGTGCGGCACGCCCCAAACCATTGATATTTCGCGAGGATCGCGCTGGCGGCTCGCGATTTTTGGGCCAACGCCCTAGTGCCGGAAGTGGCGCATGCCGGTAAACACCATGGCAAGGCCGGCCTCATCGGCGGCGTCTATCACCTCCTGATCCCGCATGGAGCCGCCAGGCTGGATGATGGCGGTGGCCCCGGCTTTGGCGGCAGTAATCAGCCCGTCGGCGAAGGGGAAGAAGGCGTCCGAGGCCACCACCGAGCCGATGGTGGGGGCTTCGGACAACCCGAGCGCCTCGGCCATATCCCGCGCCTTTTGGGCGGCGATGCGGGTGCTGTCTACCCGGCTCATCTGCCCCGCGCCAATGCCCACGGTCGCGCCGTCCTTCACGTAAACAATGGCGTTGGATTTCACGTGTTTTGCCACCTTCCAGGCAAAGAGCAGGTCGGCCATTTCGGCCTCTGATGGCGCGCGTTTGGTCACCACCTTCAGGCTTTCCGGCCGCAGGGTGCCGTTATCCTTGTCCTGCACCAGCCAGCCGCCGGAGACCTTGCGCCATGTTTGCGCTGGGGCGGTGACATCAGGCAGGCCACCGGTCACCAGCAGGCGCAAGTTTTTCTTTTGGGCGAAAATCTCGCGGGCCGCGTCGGAGACTTCGGGCGCAATGACAACCTCGGTGAAAATCTTGGTGATTTCCGCCGCCGTATCCGCCTCAAGGCGTTGATTCAGCGCGATAATCCCGCCAAATGGCGAAACGTTATCGCAGTTGAAAGCGTTCTGGTAGGCCTCCAGCATGGTATCGCCACGGGCCACACCGCAGGGGTTGGCGTGCTTGATAATGGCGCAGGCGGGGCCGTTTTCGGGGGCGAATTCCGCGACCAGCTCAAAGGCGGCGTCGGTGTCGTTGATGTTGTTGTAAGAGAGCGCCTTGCCCTGCAATTGCGTGGCGGTGGCCACCCCGGGGCGGTCGGAGCCGTCGGTATAGAACGCGGCGCTCTGGTGCGGGTTCTCGCCGTAGCGCAGAGGCTGCGCGAGGCTGCCCGCCACGGCGCGGCGCCGCGGGGTGCTTTCGCCAATCGCCCCGGCCATCCATGTGCTGACGGCCGCGTCATAGGCCGCCGTGCGGGCATAAGCGATCTGGGCGCGGGTTTTGCGGAAATCCGCGCTGGTGGCGCCATTGTGTTCAGCCATATTGGCCAGCAGCGCGGCGTAATCCTCCACATCCACAATCGTGGTGACAAAACCGTGGTTTTTGGCAGCGGCGCGGATCATGGCAGGGCCGCCGATGTCGATATTTTCAATGCAGGTGTCATAATCGGCCCCCGCTGCCAAGGTGGCCTCAAACGGGTAAAGGTTGCTCACCAACAGATCAATCGCGCCGATACCGTGGGCCTCCAGCGCCGCCACATGCTCGGGATTATCGCGCAGGGCCAGCAACCCGCCATGCACATTCGGGTGCAGGGTTTTGACCCGCCCATCCATCATTTCGGGGAATTTCGTGACGTCGGCGACATCAACCACAGGCAGGCCCGCGTCGCGCAGGGCCTTGGCAGTGCCGCCGGTAGAGAGCAGCTCTACGCCGAAATCATGCAGCTTTCGGGCAAGCTCGACAAGCCCGCTTTTGTCAGAAACCGACAGAAGCGCGCGGCGGATGGGGAGGTTTTGGGAAGGCATTTACTTTTCCTTAACAGGAGGTGGAAATGGGCTAGGTTCGGATAAAACTCCAGCGAATGGCGCCTACATAGTCCAGCGTGCGCGCCATAACAACGATTTGTTTGGTCGCACGGGGGGCTGTGTGGGTGCGGTCGAGAAAAACCGAATCGAGCAGGCAGGTGAGTCCGCCTTCCTGCTTGAAGGTCCACACTTCGCCATTGGGCAGAGTGAGGGTGACTCCTTCTTCCTGTTTTTCCGCCACCACCTCGGGGTGCAGGTGGAAATGCAGCATATAGGAATGGCCGCGCTGCGGGCAACTGAGGACATCGGCGGGGTGGGTGGGCTCGGGCGGCGCGGAGACGGGGAAAAGGCGGTCTTCGCCACTGAAATTCCGGCCATTGGTAGAAACCAGAATGCGGCGCTCATGGGTGAGACCGAAGGGCTTGGCAAAGCCCGTGTGACGGGCCGAAAGCCAAATGCTTTCAAGGTCCTGGGCACGTTCGGCCACCACGTCATCCGGGGCGGGGCTCCGGCCCTCCACACTGAGGGTGTTATGGGCGGCGGCCTGGGCACAGGCGGCGGACCATGCCCCGCCTTGCCGCGCACCTGGACCACAGTTTACCAGCATCGGCCAGCGGCCGGCGGCCATTTCAAAAGCCAGCGGGCTGGCGTGGTGGCGCGGCGAGGCGGCGGCATCCATAATCACGGTAATGCGGCCCGCTGACAAGCGCTCATAGCCCATAAAACCGGTGAGGGTCACATTGGCGCGCAGGCCCGCATCGGCCAGGGATTGGTCCAGCTGGCCTTCCGCCCCGCGCCCGCCACCGTGAAAGCGCGCAAGACTGCCATCGGCAAAGCGCAACGCCCGCAAACCCGGCGCGACACGTTCCAGGGCATCCGTTATAGCAGGATCATCGGGGTGGCCAGTGGCCTCCAGCAGCCTGGCAACCCAAGTCAGAAGGGTAAAAACCTCTGCCAACGCCTCGGGGCTGCGGGAAGGGATGCTGCCATCCTCGGCAATCCAGGTGTAGCACGTGGCGGCCAGCCCCTTCAGCGCGGGACGCAAGGCATATTCGCAACCCTCCAGGCTCAGCCCCGCATAAACCATCCCCGTGAGAGCCTCGATTTTTTCCAGCCCGTCGGGCACCGCTTTCCAGTTATTGGACAGGAAATTTACCTGCCGCCCGAGGCTTTTGAACACGGCGGTGGATTGCTTGGGGCTAAGCCCTTTAAGCAGGAACATCGCGTGCGCGCACCAATAGATCACCCGCCGCCCCGCCAGCCCCGGCTCCCAGCCGATACCGGTGCCCTGGCCAAAGCCCTCGATCCATTCGAGTAGCCATTTCTGCGCCCGCTTGCGCGCCGCCCCGTCGCCAATCGCAGCCAGGTCATCGAGCCACGCAAAGCTTTGCACCGCCTCCAGAAAGGCCGCACTGGGCGGGCGCAAATTCCAGATGGATGTATCCGGCCCATCCACCAATTGCCCTGCAAAAATGAACTGCCCCGCCAAAAGCTGCTCGCCCCGAACGAAAGAACCAATGGCCCGCTGCCTGGGGTGGTGCATGAAGCTGCGCGGTGCGGCGCGCAGGCTTTTCAGGCTGGCAAAACGCCAGCTCGGCTTTTTGGGTGGTTTTGCTTTTGGCATCAGGGAATCGCGAGGTTGGCGTTGAAGCCTATATGTAGGCGCAGCCCATGCGATTGTCACCCATGTATTTGCGGTTCTGCTTTCAACCGGTGCCGCAAAAAACCCGGCTTTTGATTGACCCTACTAAACCGGTTTAGTAGGGTCAATCAAAAGCCGGTATTCAAGCTATAATTCAATAGCTTAACAATGTTATTGGGCTAGGGTTTCCGACGGAGTTTTGCGATATAAAACCCGTCCATCCCGCCACATTCAGCCCAGTAATCCGGCCGTAGCCGCAGCCCGCCACGAGCATCACACCAAGACGAGTCCAGCCCCTCGGCCACGGCTTCAATCTGCTCGAAATCAGGATGGGTGGCCAGGAAGGTTTCCACTTGCGCCTCACCCTCTTCGGGAAAAAGCGAGCAGGTGCAATAGACGATCTCCCCGTCGGGTTTCAGCCATTTAGCGGCCTTTGCCAGCATGTCCCTTTGCAGGTTCAAAAGCCCACGCAGCGCCATGTTCTTCTTGGCATGGGGCAGGTCGGGATGGCGGCGGATGGTGCCGGTGGCCGAGCAGGGGGCGTCCAGCAGGATGGCGTCAAACGGTGTGGAGGGCTGGTAATCCAGCGCATCCGAAACCACGATTTCGGCCGTCACCTCCACCCGCGAAAGGTTTTCCCGCAACCGCTCCATGCGGGCGGGGGAGAGGTCCAGCGCGGTGACATCGGCCCCCGCCGTGGCCAGTTGCAGGGTCTTGCCCCCGGGGGCGGCGCACAGGTCCAGCACCGCCTTGCCCGCGAGGTCCCCCAGCAGTTTTGCCGGAATGGCAGCGGCGGCGTCCTGCACCCACCACGCGCCCTCGTCAAAGCCTGGCATGGCCGAGATTTGGCCCCATTCGGTGAGGCGCAGGCTGCCGGTGGGCAGAAGCTCGGCGCCCAGCGCCGCCCGCAAAGCCTCCACATCCACGCTTGGATGCAGCGAAATATCCAGCGGCGCGCCCGCTTCATGGGCGGCCTCGAACCTGGCCACCGCCGCGCGGCCATAGGCCCTGGCCAGGGGTTTGGCGAGGGGCGGGGGCAGCGGCGTCGGGTCCAGCTCGGGCCAGATTTCGGGTCCATGGGCGGCCACACGCCGCGCCACCGCATTGGCAAGGCCGGAAAGATGCCGGGACTGGCGGTTGGCCTTGACCATGCGCACGGCAGCATCCACAGCGGCATGGGGGGCAATGCCGTCCACCAACAGCTCACAGGCCGCCAGCCGCAGGGCATTGCGCACCGTCAATGGCGGCTCTTTTTGCAGGAACTGGTCCAGCACCGTGTCGATCCGGCCGAGAAAGCGCAGGGTGTTGGCCGCGAGGCTCTGGGCCCGGGCCTTGCCTTGGGGGGGCAGGCCGGCCAGCGGGCCGTGGCTCGAATGGATAAGGTCCGACAGCAGCCGCCCTTCTTCCATTACACCTTTAAGCAAGTTAGCCGCCGCAAGGCGCGGGGCAAATCCGGGAACCGCCATAATATCTCCTATCTCCTGCCCGCCTTACCGCACCGCTGCCCAAACGCAAAGCCGAATCTCCTTGCGCATGGCGGCCTTACGGCAGTATTTAACGGTATGGATAAAGAAACCCGCATAAAAGAAGCCGCCGCCCGCGCCCTGAAGGAGGCCGAGGCCCGCAAGGCCAAAGCCAAACCGCTTGATTTGGCCAAGGAACTGGGCGGGCGCGACGGGCCGGAGCCCATCCGCTTTGGCGACTGGGAGAAAAAGGGCATTGCCAGAGATTTCTAGGATTTGACCCCTTGAAACCGCAATCCTATGCCCTAAATCCCGTTTTACAGAAACTCCAGATTAGGTTTGCGGTCACGCTGATTTATTTTGGTTTTCTCTTTTTCGGCTGATCGTCCTGATCGGGGGTGTGCAATTTCGCACATGTAACCTCAAGAAGGATCGAAAAATGTTGAACTTGAAAAATACTGTTTTTGCTTTGTCGCTGGCCTCGCTGGTGGCCGCACCGCTGGCGGCACAAGAGGTGCCGGAGCCCTCGGCCAATCAGGCGGCGGAAGACAGCGCACGCGATGCCGCAACCCAGGTTGTGGAGGAGGCGCTGGCAGCGCTCACGGAAACCGGCAACGCCATCAAAGCGCTGGACGACGGCGACAACGAAGCCGCCTCTGCGGCTCTTGAGCGTGCCATTGGCAAGCTCGAAGTGACGCTGGCGGCCAACCCCGATATGAGCCTTGTGCCCGTTGACCTTTCGTCGCGTGTGCTCGATGTCGCCGCCACGCCGGACGAGATTTACACCGCCAAGCGCGAAGCCATGCGCCTGCTGGATAACAACCAGTTGCAACTGGCCCGCCCGATTATCGCACAGCTCGCAAGTGAAGTGGATATTAACGAGACCTATATCCCGCTTGCCACCTACCCGTTGGCGCTGAAATCGGCCGCCGCCCTGATCAAGAACGATCAAACCGACGAGGCCAAACAGGTTTTGGCCAATGCACTTGGCACCCTGGTAACGGTCACCACCGTAGAGCCGCTGCCCATGCTGCGGGCCAATGCGCTGATTGACGAAGCCTCCACCCTGAGCGAGAAGGCCGACCGGAGCGACGAGGACAATACCCGTCTCGCAACGCTGCTCGACGAGATTGATGCGGAAATCGCCATTGGGGAAGCGCTGGAATATGGCGGAGAAGGCGCATTTGACCCGCTAAAAGCCGAAATGGCAACCATCCGCGAAAAAACCGGCAATGGCGGCTCGGGCGAGGGCTTTTTTGCCAAACTCAAGAGCTTGTTTAGCGGCTTTGGCTCTGGCAGGTAAGGTTCGAACAGGTATTTTGGCGGGGGGCTTGCCTTCCCCGCCAATCCGGCCTATATAGCTCTCAACAGCGGTTGACGGGGTCCAAACTCGCCACCACCGGAATTTGCACGGGCCGCGCGCCCGTTTTTTTATGCTTGGATAAAACCCGATGTCAGACCTGATTGCCTCTTCCGCCATTGACCGGCGGCTGGCCAGCATTGTCACCCCCGTGATCGAGGGGCTGGGCTATGAGCTGGTGCGCCTTCGCCTGATGAGCGGCAAGAAGACCACGCTGCAAATCATGGCTGACCGCCCCGGGGGCGGGATTGTGGTGGATGATTGCGCCAAAATCTCTATCGCCGTTTCGGCGGTGCTGGATGTGGAAGACCCGATCGAGGATGAATACGCGCTGGAGGTGTCCAGCCCCGGCATTGACCGGCCTTTGACGCGGTTGAAGGATTTCGAGACGTTCAACGGCTACCAGGTGAAGCTGCTCACCCATGACCTGATCGAGGGGCGCAAGCGTTTTTCCGGTGAGCTGCGGGGCGTCGAGAACGGCGAGGTGCTGATCGAGATTGCCGAGGGCACCATAGGCCTGCAATTTGACTGGCTGGCAGAGGCCAAGCTGGTGCTGACGGATGAGCTGATCAGTGAGAGCCTGAGGGCCCGCAAGGATGCCGGCATCATCAATGAGACAGATTTTGACGAGGTTTTGACCTCGGAAACCGAAGAGGACTGAGAACATGGCTATTACCAGCGCAAACCGCCTGGAACTTTTGCAAATCGCCGAGGCCGTGGCCCGCGAAAAGCTGATCGACCCCGAACTGGTGATCGAGGCGATGGAAGACAGCCTGGGCAAGGCGGCGAAATCCCGCTATGGGGCGGAATATGACATTCGCGCCCATATCGACCGCAAAACCGGTGAACTGACCATGGAGCGTTGCCGCACCGTTGTGCCCGATGAAGAGTATGAAAATACCTTCACAGAGCTGACGCTGGAAGAGGCCCGCGAAATTGACCCCGAGGCCGAGGTTGGCACCGTGCTTTCCGACCCGCTGCCACCGATGGATTTCGGCCGCATCGCGGCGCAATCGGCCAAGCAGGTGATTATGCAAAAGGTGCGCGAGGCCGAGCGGGCGCGCCAATATGAGGAATTCAAGGACCGTGTGGGCGAGATCATCAACGGCGTGGTCAAGCGGGTGGAATACGGCAATGTGATTGTCGATGTGGGCCGCGGCGAGGCGATTTTGCGCCGCGACCAGCTGATCAACCGCGAGCCGTTCCGCACCGGTGACCGGGTGCGCGCCTATATCCGTGATGTCCGCGCCGAAGTGCGCGGGCCGCAGATTTTCCTGAGCCGCACCGCACCGGAATTCCTTGCCGAGCTGTTCAAAATGGAAGTGCCCGAAATTTATGACGGCATTATCGAGATCAAGGCCGTGGCCCGTGACCCGGGCTCGCGCGCCAAGATCGGGGTTATCTCCAATGACAATTCCATCGACCCCGTGGGCGCCTGCGTTGGTATGCGCGGCTCGCGGGTGCAGGCGGTGGTCTCCGAGCTTCAGGGCGAGAAGATCGACATTATCCCGTGGAATGAAGACGCGCCAACCTTCCTGGTGAACGCCCTTCAGCCTGCTGAAGTGTCCAAGGTTATTCTGGATGACGACGCCGAACGTATCGAGGTGATTGTGCCCGACGAGCAACTCAGCCTCGCCATCGGGCGGCGCGGGCAGAATGTGCGCCTGGCGTCGCAACTCACGGGCTTTGATATTGATATTATGACCGAGAGCGACGAATCCGAGCGCCGTCAGGCCGAGTTTGTCGCCAACACCAAGGCGTTTATGGAGGCGCTGAATGTGGATGAACTGGTGGCGCAGTTGCTGGCATCCGAAGGGTTCACCTCGCTGGAAGAGGTCGCCTATGTGGCCCCGGAAGAGATGCTGACCATCGACGGTTTTGACGAGGAAACCGTGGAAGAACTGCAGGCCCGCGCCCGCGAAAGCATCGACGAGCAAAACGCAAAATTCATCGAGCGGGCCCGCGAGCTGGGCGTTGAGCAGAGCCTGTTTGACTATGAAGGCCTGACCCCGCAAATGTTTGTGGCGCTGGCCGAGGACGGCATCAAAACCCTGGAAGATTTCGCCCAATGTGCCGATTGGGAACTGGCCGGTGGCTATACCACGGTTGACGGCCAGCGGGTGAAGGACGAAGGCCTGCTGGAGCCATTCGACGTGGGGCTGGAAGAGGCGCAAGCCATGGTGATGAACGCCCGGGTGATGCTCGGCTGGGTCTCGCAGGAGGAACTGGACGCGCAAAACGCCCCTGAAGAGGACGCCGAAGACGCACCGGAGGCCGAAGCTTAATGGCTTCGGATACCGGATATGACGCGCGGCGGGCAAGCAAAAGACCGGAGTGAAACCAGACGCAAATGTATTGTGTCCGGCGCGGTTTGCCCCGTTGATGCGCTGATCCGCTTTGTGGTCGGCCCCGAAGCCAAAATCTATCCCGACCTCGGGCACAAGCTGCCCGGGCGCGGGATCTGGGTAACGGCGGATCGGGCCTCTATCGAGGCAGCGGTGCGCAAGGGGCTGTTTTCCCGCGCGGCCAGGGCCAAGGTCTCGGCGGATGCGGCGCTCGCCGACCAGGTCGAATCACTCTTGCGCCAGCGCCTGGTGCAGGCGGTGTCCATGGCGCGCAAATCGGGGCAGGCCATTTGCGGGCTGGAAAAGGTGAAAGCGGCGCTGGTTTCGGGGGAGGCAGATGTGCTTTTACAGGCATCTGACGGCTCGGCGCGGGGAAAATCGGCCTTGCGGCCGCCAAATGGGGAAGATTCCCGCATTGAGGCCCTTTCCGGGGCCGAATTGGGTTTGGCTTTTGGGCGAGATAATGTGATACATGCGGCGATATTGTCTGGCGGGTTCACTGATCGAGTCCTTTTTGAAGCGGGGCGCCTTGGGGCTTTTCGCAAAACGGTATGATTGACCCACGGGTCAGACAGGTATAAATGCCACGCAAGGGCGCGGCGTTGAAAGGTGAAGAATGAGCGATACGACAAATAACGACGGCAAAAAGCCATTGGGGCTGAAGGGCGGCACGGTGCGGCAGAAGTTCTCGCATGGGCGGACCAAAAGCGTCGTTGTCGAGACCAAGCGCAAGCGGGTTTTTGTGCCAAAAGCCGGTGCAGCCGGTAGCGGCGGAAAAGCCGGGGGCAAAAAGCCTGCGGGCAGCTACCTCTCCGAGGCCGAACTGGCGCGCCGCAAAAAGGCGCTGGAAGCCGCGCGGGCCATGGAAGAAGAACGCGCCGCCAAAGAGCGGGCGCAATCCGAAGCCCGCGAGGGCGAGCGCGCCCGCCGCCGTGCCGAGAAAGAAGCCGCCGCGCGCGAGGCGGCCGAAGCCAAGATCCGCGCCGAGCGTGAAGCGGAAGAGGCCCGCCTGAAAGCCGAGAAAGAGGCCGCCGAGGCCAAAAAAGCGGGCAAGCGCACCATCAGCGGCGCGGCGCGGCCCAAGCTGCGCACCCCCGCCCAGGCCGAAGACCCGGCCGCCGCACAGGTGGCCGGCGCACGGGCCGAGGCGGGCCGCACGGCTCCGAAAAACCTCAAGCCCGCCGCCAAGCCGGCGGAAAAATCCAAGCCGAACCGCAGCCCCAAAGGCGGCAATGACCGTCGCCGGTCCGGCAAGCTGACCATCAACCAGGCCCTTGGCGGGGGTGGCAATCGCCAGCGGTCCATGGCCGCAATCAAGCGGCGGCAGGCGCGCGACAAGCGCAAGATGGCTGGCGGTCCGGTGGAGCATGAAAAGGTTTACCGCGATGTGCAGGTGCCCGACGCCATTACCGTGCAGGAGCTCGCCAACCGGATGACCGAGCGCGTGGCCGACGTGGTGAAAGCCCTGATGACCAACGGCATCATGGCCACACAGAACCAGACGATCGACCACGAAACCGCCCAGCTTATTGTCGAGGAATTCGGCCACACGGTGGTGCGGGTCTCCGATGCGGATGTGGAAGATATTCTGGTGATCGAGGAGGATGACGAGAGCAAGCTCAAGCCCCGCCCGCCGGTGATCACCATCATGGGTCATGTGGACCACGGCAAAACCTCGCTTCTGGATGCAATCCGCAAAACCAATGTGGTGAAGGGCGAGGCCGGCGGCATCACCCAGCATATCGGCGCTTACCAGATCAAGCTCGATAGCGGCGAGGTGATGACCTTCCTGGACACCCCGGGCCACGCGGCCTTTACCTCGATGCGCTCGCGCGGGGCGCAGGTAACCGACATTGTGGTGCTGGTGGTGGCGGCGGATGATAGCGTCATGCCGCAGACCATCGAGGCGATCAACCACGCGCAGGCCGCCGAAGTGCCGCTGATTGTGGCGATCAACAAGATCGACCGCGAGGGCGCGGACCCCATGAAGGTGCGCACCGAACTTCTGCAACACAACGTGATTGTGGAAGCCATGTCGGGCGAGGTGCTGGATGTGGAGGTGTCGGCCATTACCGGCCAGGGGCTTGACAAGCTGCTGGAAAACATCGCCCTGCAAGCGGAATTGCTGGAGCTGAAAGCCAACCCCGACCGCCCCGCCGAGGGCGCGGTGATCGAGGCCAAGCTTGATGTGGGCCGCGGCCCCGTGGCCACGGTGCTGGTGCAAAAAGGCACCCTGAAACAGGGCGATATTTTTGTGGTCGGCGAGCAATGGGGCAAGGTGCGCGCCCTGATCAACGACAAGGGCGAGCGGGTGAAGGCGGCTGGCCCTTCAGTGCCGGTTGAAGTGCTGGGCCTGAACGGCTCTCCCGAGGCGGGCGATGTGCTCAACGTGGTGCCCGATGAAGCCCGGGCGCGGGAAATCGCCGCCTATCGCGCGCAGGTGGCCAAGGATAAAAAGGCCGCCGCTGGGGCGGGCGTTTCGCTTGATCAGCTTCTGGCCAATGCCAAGGCCAACGAGAATGTCAAAGAACTGCCGATCGTGCTGAAGGCCGATGTGCAGGGCTCTGCCGAAGCCATCGTGCAGGCCTGCGAGAAAATCGGCAACGAGGAGGTGCGGGTGAAGGTGCTGCATTCCGGCGTCGGCGCAATCACCGAATCGGATGTGACCCTGGCCGAGGCCTCCAACGCCCCGATCATCGGCTTTAACGTGCGCGCCAATGCGCCCGCCCGCAACACCGCCAACCAGAAGGGTGTGGAGATCCGGTATTACTCGATCATTTACGACCTTGTGGATGACATCAAATCCGCCGCCTCCGGCCTGCTTTCGCCCGAGGTCAAGGAAACCTTCATCGGTTATGCCAAGATCAAAGAGGTGTTCAAAATCACCGGTGTTGGCAAAATCGGCGGTTGCGAGGTCACAGAAGGCGTGGCCCGCCGCGCCGCCGGCGTGCGCCTTCTGCGCGACAATGTGGTGATCCACGAGGGCAAGCTGAAAACCCTGAAGCGCTTCAAGGACGAGGTGAACGAGGTGCAGGCCGGGCAGGAATGCGGCATGGCTTTTGAAAATTACGAAGACATCCGCGCCGACGATGTTATCGAGATTTTCACCACCGAAGAGCTGGAGCGCACGCTTTAAGCGGCCACAATAACCGCCAAGGCTTTGATGAATCATGGCCTTGGCACGGCCCGTTCGGGCCATCCGCATATTCAATTCAAATTGAGCCACAATTCACTGCCTCTCGCTTCGTTTGATCGCGAATTGTGGCAGTCCTTTTTTGGGGAATTGAAAACGCTGGCGCCAGTGGCAGGCATTTTCAGCTTGCCTGAAAATGTGCCTTTGCTGAGCGGGGGGATGGGCGCAGACCTGCCTCTAATCGCCAGCCTTTATGGCTTCCCCGAAGCAAAGGCACACTTGGCCGAATGCCCCCCAACATGGCGCGGACCTCAAGCGATTACGCCCGCCCGCCGGATGCCGTTTGCTGCGCAAACGACCCCGGCGGTTGGGCCTGGCCTCGGGGCAGCCGAAGGGGCGGGGTCGGGGTGCCCCGGCCGGTTTGGGCCTTCGCGCCTGACGATACTTCAGCATTTTGATACATGCCCCTGATGACATGTCAAATATGACATGTCATCAGGCATGAATTGGTCGGCCGGTTGGAATGCTGTAGCTCAAGGGGCGATGCCTGGGCGTCCGGAACGCCGGATACCGCAGTTTTTCCGGTGCTTAAAGCACCGGAACCGCGCCTCGCCTTCGGCTCGGCGGGGCGGCGCGTTAGGGTGTGGTTTGCTTGGCGAGATCGCATCCGCGCCGCGCGGCGAATATCGCGCTTGTGGCAGGTGCTTTGGGGCCGATGTTCGGAACCGGCCTGACGCCGAACAGGAAAGCAGACATTGGGGAATTGCGCAGATCAGAACCGGGTTCAAAAATGAGTCGTCAGGCTGTAAGCTCCCGCCCATGTCATTATGGGTCACATTCATCATCGTTGCCGCCGGCATTGCCGGCATCATTGCCCTTGTGCATATCACCGGTGGCTCTGCCCGCGCACAGCTGGACAGCAAGGCCGAGGTGCTGGAGATGTGGAACAGGCAGTTTCCGGACCACCCTGCGCAAGGTGCGCTTTTGGAGCCCTCGGCGTTTGCGGCGCTCATTGACCTGGAGAACAACGGCACCGGCCTGCTTTGGGCCATGGGCGATGGCGTGGTGGGGCGGGTGCTTGCCAAGGGTCGCCTTTCCGAGCATGGCCCCGTGCTGCGGGTCGCGCTGCCAGACATCACCGCGCCCCGTGTGGACATTGAAATCCCCGATAAAATGGTCCGCCGCATTTGGGCCGAGACCCTGAAAACCGTGCTTGAAGAAAGGGCCTGATATGAACTTCCCCGATGTGGTCATGCTCTCCATCCCGTTATTCGTCGGCCTGATGGTCGCCGAAATCGCGTGGATCAGGCTCAGGGGCAAGGGCGGGGCCTATGAAACCCGCGACACCGCCACCTCGCTGCTGATGGGCGCAGGGAATGTGGTGGCGGGGCTGGCGCTGGGCTTTGTTGCCTACGGGTTTTTCAGCTTTCTGTGGCAATTCCGGCTGTTTGACCTTGGCACCTCCGCCGCCATCATCGCGCTCTGCTTTGTGCTTGATGACCTGCGCTATTACTGGGTGCACCGCTTTGGCCACCGTGTGCGCTGGGTCTGGGCCAGCCATGTGAACCACCATTCCAGCCAGCACTATAACCTGAGCACCGCCCTGCGCCAAACATGGACGGCCACGTTTACCCTGATGATGGTGCTGCGCGCGCCGCTCATCCTCTTGGGCTTCAGCCCCGAAATGGTGCTGTTTGTCGGCGGCATCAACCTCGTTTACCAGTTCTGGATTCACACCGAGGCCATCGGCAAACTGCCCCGCTGGTTCGAGGCGGTTATGAACACCCCGAGCCACCACCGCGTGCACCATGGCCGCAATCCGAAATACCTCGACACCAATTACGCCGGCGTGTTTATCATCTGGGACAAGCTCTTTGGCACCTTCCAGCCCGAGGAGGAAACCCCTGACTATGGCCTCGTGCACAACCTTGGCACCTTCAACCCCCTGCGGGTGGCGTTTCACGAATGGGTCAACTTGCTGCGCGATATGTTCGCCCCGAACCTGACGCTGAAACAACGGCTGGCTTATGCCTTGAAACCGCCGGGCTGGCGGCATGACGGCGCGGGCAAAACCTCTGATCAGATCAAGGCCAACCATGCGCCTTGATCAGGCCCTGGTGGCCGCCGGGCTGGCCGACAGCCGCGCGCGGGCGCAAGCGCTCATCAGGGCAGGCGTGGTGCGCGTTGCCGGACAGCCTGCTCAAAAGCCCTCGCAAAAAGTGGCGGGCGAGGCGCTGAGCCTCACCGAAAACCCCAACCCCTACGTTTCCCGCGCGGCGCTGAAGCTCGCCCATGCTCTGAAGACCTTCCAGCTTTCCCCCAAAGGCGCTGTGGCGCTGGATGTGGGGGCCTCCACGGGCGGGTTTACGCAAGTGCTGCTGGCGGCGGGGGCGGCGCGGGTCTACGCACTGGATGTGGGGCACGGGCAGCTCCACCCGCAGATTTCCGGTGATTCCCGCGTCGTGAATCTTGAGGGTATAAATGCCAAGGCCATTCCCGAAGGCGCGGTGCCTGCGGTAGATTTCATCGTCACCGATGTGTCCTTCATCAGCCTGACCAAAGCCCTGCCCATGGCGCTGGGGCTGGGTCGGCAGGGGGCTGATTTCGTTGGCCTGATCAAGCCCCAGTTCGAGGTGGGCCGCGCGCATATCGGCAAAAACGGCATTGTGAAAGACGAGGCCGCCAAAGCAAAAGCCCGCGCCGATGTGCGGGGCTTTCTGGAGGGCGAGGGCTGGGCTATTACCCACACAGGCGAAAGCCCGATATTGGGCCAGCACGGCAATCAGGAGTTTCTGATTGCCGCGCAAAAATTATGACGGCTGGTTTTCAGCACTCGCCAACGCTTTTTTCAAGGCGCGCTGCATGGCGGGGCGCTCTCGCACGCGCTTGAGATATTCGGCCACCTTGCCTCTCGGTTTCTTGAATCGTTGCCCCAGGGCCCAGCCCGCACAATGGCTGATCAAGAGGTCCGGCACCGTTATTTTGTCCCCCATCACAAATTCATTATCCCCGAGGCGGATCTCCAGATGGTGCAGGGCGCGGGCATAATCCCAGTCGGCAGATTTGCGCACAT